>DALZRX010000132.1:2614-9443 GCA_032015805.1 Achromobacter sp. | reverse complement strand
CGTTGGGCGCCGCGCTGCTCGATGCGCTGCTGGCGCGCGGCTGGGTCAGCAAGGACCTGGACTCGCGCGCGTTGCGCGTCACGGCCAAGGGCGAACGCCAGTTCCCCGCATTCTTCGGCCACGCGGGCGAGCAGCCCGCAGCCCAAAGGGACGCGCATGCAGCAGCCTGATCAATGCTTTGCCGCCACGCCCCATCCATGCCGCCCCGACAGGCGTGCACCCGCACACAACCATTGAAGCCGCGGATGCGGCTTTTTTTACGTCTTCCCGTCCCTCGCGGACAGCTTCACAACCCTGTACAGGAGGTGGCCTTGCCTACGCTGGCCCTGCACGCATTCCGTCATGTCATGTCGACCGTGACGGAATTGCGCATCGACGTCAAACACAGTCCCGAAGAAGTGGACAAGGAACTCGATGCCATCCACAACCGCATGAATCGTCCGATGGACCGCCTGCATGGACTGCCGGAGGTCAAGACCGACATCCCTGGCATCGTGCTTCGCTATCGCGAGGCCGACGGCGAGTATTACGTGTATGTGGTGGACGTGCGGCGGGGCCGGCTGGCGGGCTATACCGTCTTCAACCGCCTGATTGAAGTGGGAAGGCGCGTCGATCCGTACGTGCGCGCGCCGCATTCCAAATACGCTGCCCCTTATCAGGGCATGGGTCTGGCCACTGCGGTGTACCGGTGGGCGCTGGACGCCGGTCTGTGCATTCTCAGCGGCGCCCGCCAGTCGGCGGGCGCGCATCGTCTCTGGATGGGCTTGGCGCGCGACTATGCGTTGGGCTTCGTGGACCTGCGGCGCAAGCAGCTCACCTACCTCGGGCGTGAGGTGAGTCCGAGCGTGCGTGACGACCTGCATACCCGAATGATCCTGTTGGGCAGGGGATGGCGGCTGGACGATTACATGCGTGTGACAGGGATGAAAGCGCCCCAGGATGCGCTTTCGCAACAGCCCCTAGGGTAATCCCCAGCGCGGCCTGCCGGGCGCCGGGTCCTTGGGAAGCGGCGCCGGCCCGCAAGCCGCGTGGGCACTATCTTTCCGGTTTTTGACGGGTTGCGCCTCCCGGCAATTGAGAAAGGGGGACGCGCCTGCGCCAGCGCAACAGTGTTTCTAGTTTCTGCTTGAGTTACAAAACTTATCCGGATTGTCATGAAATCACGGAGTATGCTCGTCGGCAGATAGAGGACTACCGAAGTGCATCAGAACAACTTGATCTACAAGGGATACCGCCTCACGGCCAAGGTGTCCCGGGGCGCCGGTGCTATCGAGCTTCCGGCCCAACCCAGCGGCCCCGTCTTTACCGCCTCGGTGATGGTCGT
Source organism: Achromobacter sp. (assembly GCA_032015805.1). Taxonomy (GTDB): domain Bacteria; phylum Pseudomonadota; class Gammaproteobacteria; order Burkholderiales; family Burkholderiaceae_B; genus Achromobacter. Next base: position 8,119 of record DALZRX010000132.1, on the reverse strand, counting down.
GCAGGCAGGCGCCGTCCTTGAGGGCGGCGACGAGTACCCCGTACCTCAGTTTGCCGTGGGCGGCTTTGTGTACAGCCCGCGCGAGGCCGTGCATGCGGCCATCCTGCATGGGCGGGAAATCGTCGACGGCCTGACCAACGTGCCGTCCTGACGGCTAGGCCGAAAACACTTCGCGCCAGTCGCGCGTCTTGGCCAGCGTCTGCACGGTGGCGGATTGCTCCAGGATCGTCACGGCCTTCTTGAATTCCTCGGCTGACGCACCGTCTTCCAGGATCACCATGCGCGAGTTGCGCGCATCGGCCATCTTCACGTCCGACATCTTGCCGTGGGTCTGGTAGACCTGCGTCCAGTCCATCTTCTTGCCCGCTTTCAACGCGATCGGCTCGATGTAGGTGAGGGCGGTGCTGCCCGCCGCGCGGACCGCATAGGCGAAGTCCGCCGTGTGGCCGCTGCTGCCCTTGGCGCGCGCGCCCTTGACCATGCGGTTCACGCCCACGCCTTCGGCCAGTGCGCGGCCCACCTGGGCGCGAAATCGCAACTGGCTGAATCGCGGCATCCATTTCGCGCATTGGAATGACAGGGCCATCGCCAGCTTCACCGCGTCCCACAGCGCTTCCTGCAATTGCTCGTTCGGCCCCGACGCCACGATCGCGCCCGACCGGTCGAAGTGCGCGAGCGTGACGCCCGGCGTCTCGTTCAGGATGTCGATGCGCTTGGCGCCCACATCGATGCCGAAGCTCGACGCGTGCATCGCGGTCTCACAGGCGTCGGTCAGGTAGAACGACGACTCGTCGGGATGCGCGATGAAGAAGGCGGCGTGCTGGCCGTCCAGGCCAAGGGTCATGGGAGACACGGCGCGGATGGCGTGTTCGCCCGCCGGCAGGACGGTCCAGCCGGAGGCTTCCAGGAAATTGCTCATAGGATCAGTTCGATTTGGCGGCCTTTGAGGGGGTGCGCAAAGCCGCCGGCAAGCGTCAGGTTCGCTCGCGGCAGGAAATACTGCATCAGCGTGGCAACGGTGTCCAGCGCGGGCACGATGGGTTCGGCATAGCCTTCGCCTTCCTCGACCCAGATGTGCTCATGGCTGCGGTCGGCAAGCGGCTTGCGGTAGTGCGGCTGGTCCGCGCCAACCAGGCTGGTGTGGAACGAGTCGTCGGTGTCGACGCCGTATACCCGGTGCGGGCCCACGAACAGGCTGGCGCAGAACGCCTCCGTGAGGAAAATGGTGGCCTGTCCGTGCACCGCCGTGCGCGCGCCCCGGTACATGACGCGAAAGATCACGTCTTCGCGCACGTCTCCCTTGATCTTGCAAGCGCTGCTGAATTCCATCCATTGGGCATTGCCCGGGGCCGGCTTCGGAAGCCAGACGATCGGCTTCGCGGTTTCCTTGGGTTCGGCAAGAATCTCTTGCACCTCATCAACGGTGATTAGCGGTTCGAACTTGTTGGCCATGAAAACGGATCTAGGGTCTGGGAGTGCGCGCGGCGAAACCTGCGTGCGGCATGCGCTGCGCCCCGCCGCGCCGCGGTAGGGACGCGCGGCGCAGCATTGCGAGGGGGCGTAATCTTACAAGATGAAGACGGCGGGGGTATCTTGGCTGTATGGATATACAGTCATGCGCGTCGCGCGGGTGGCGGAGCGGGCGGGCGTCACAGCGAGGATGCCCCGAAGGTGTCGCACTGCTTGAGGCTGCCGCTTTCCAATCCACGCTTGAACCAGCGCACGCGCTGCTCGGAACTGCCATGCGTGAAGGCGTCCGGCACGACGTACCCCTGGCTCTGCTTTTGCAGGCGGTCGTCGCCGATGGCCGTGGCGGCCGCCAGCGCTTCCTCCACATCGCCGCCTTCCAGGATGTTGCGCGCGGCATCGGCGCGCTGCGCCCACAGGCCGGCAAAGCAGTCGGCCTGCAGTTCCAGCCGCACCGAGAGCGCATTGGCTTGAGAGGGGTTGCGGCGGCGCAGACTGTCCACCTGCTCCGAAATGCCCAGCAGGTGCTGCACATGATGGCCGACTTCGTGGGCGATCACGTACGCCTGGGCAAAATCGCCAGGCGCCTTGAAGCGGCTTTGCAGCTCGTCAAAGAACGACAGGTCTATATAGACCTTGCTGTCGCCCGGGCAGTAAAAGGGGCCCATGGCGGATTGGCCCGTGCCGCACGCCGTGGGCGTGGCGCCGCGAAAGAGCACCAGCTTGGGCTCGACGTACTGGCGGTTCAGTTCCTTTTGAAAGATGCCGGACCAGACGTCCTCGGTTTCGCCCAGCACCTTGGACACGAAGACGGCCTGGGGGTCGTTGGCCGGCGGGGCCGTGGCGGGCGCTTGTTCCTGCAGCGCGGGGCCTTCGGCCATGTCCAAGACCACGCGGGGATCCACGCCGAAGTACATCGCGACCAAGGCAAGTACTATCGTGCCTATGCCGATGGTGCCGCGGCCGCCAATCCGCGGGCCGCCGGAACGGCGGTCTTCGACATTATTGCTCTGGCGCGAATTACCTAAGCGCATATTGGTTCTCCGGGCGGATCGGTATACCGCCATTTTGCATCGCCGCGCTATTGAGCGGCCTTCAAGGATGTTAGGATAAACCCATGGCTTTGTATTTCTCCGTCCACCCCGCAAATCCCCAGGCGCGGCTGCTCAAGCAAGCCGCGCAGTGGCTTAATGATGGCGGCCTCGTGGCCGTGCCCACCGACTCCAGTTACGCCGTCGTCGCCCGTCTTGACGACAAGGCCGCCGCCGATGGGCTGCGCCGCCTGCGCGGACTGGACGAACGTCACCATCTCACCCTGCTGTGCCGCGACCTCGCCGAAATCGGCCACTTCGCGCGCGTCGACAACAAGCAGTACCGCCTGCTGAAGGCCGCGACGCCCGGGCCCTGGACCTTCATCCTGGAAGCCACCAAGGAAGTGCCGCGCCGGGTTTCGCATCCCTCGCGCAAGACCATCGGCATCCGCGTGCCGGATCATGCCGTCCTTCTGGGCCTGCTGGAACAGGCGGGCTCGCCCCTTCTGTCCACGACGCTCATCCCCAAGGACGAAACCGAGGCACTGAACGATGCCGAGGAAATCCGCGAGCGCTACGACCACGATCTGGCCGCCATCATCGATGCGGGCGCCTGCCCGCAAGCGCCCACCACCGTGATCGACCTGACCGGCGACGAGCCGGTCGTCGTGCGCCTGGGCCGCGGTGATCCCGCTACCCTCGGACTTGTCTGATTTCACCCCTCGCCTCGATGCACGAGACGCGCCGCGCAGGCGCGTCGCTCATCTACAATCCGGTTCGCCATGAATGACATCATCCAAACCATTGCGGTCTACGCGATACCGGTCATCTTCGCCATCACCCTGCACGAAGCCGCGCACGGCTATGTGGCGCGCATGCTGGGCGATCCGACCGCGTACGAGGCCGGGCGCGTCAGCCTGAATCCGGCGCGTCACATCGACCCCATCGGCACGCTGCTGGTGCCGGTCGCCATCCTGCTCGCCTCCAAACTGATGGGCAGCCCCGGCCTGCTCTTCGGCTGGGCCAAGCCCGTGCCGGTGGATTTCGGCCGACTGCGCCGTCCGAAAAAGGACATGGCCTGGGTCGCGCTGGCCGGGCCCGCTGCCAATTTGTTCATGGCCATCCTGTGGGCGCTGTCGCTGCGCCTCTTCATGGAAAGCGGCCTGCACGAAAGCTTCTGGTTCGAAATGGCCGTGGCGGGCGTGAACGTCAACCTCGTCCTGATGGCGCTGAACCTGCTGCCCATCCTGCCGCTGGACGGCGGGCGCGTGCTTTTCAGCGTGTTGCCCAATCGCATGGCGTGGCAGTACTCGAAAATCGAGCCATATGGGCTGGTGATCGTTATCGTGCTGCTGGTCACCGATGTGCTCTGGCTATTGATGCAACCGGTGCTCGGGCTGGGAACGACAATCGTTCAGTGGTTTCTGTAAGATTCCACCCAATATCCGTTAAACTCAGCCGTTTCACTGAATCTGGCCCTGTGGCAATCCCGCCGCCGGGCTTTGGAGCCCGAATCTATGGCATCCCCTGCTACCGCCGCAGGCGTTAATTTCCAGGGCAGCATGGTGGCCCTGGTCACCCCAATGCAACCCGACGGCAGCCTGGACTACCCTGCCTACCGGTCGCTGATCGACTGGCACGTCCAGGAAGGCACCGACGCGCTGGTGGTGGTGGGCACCACCGGGGAGTCGCCCACGGTCTCCATGGAAGAACACGCGGAACTGATCCGCGTTGCCGTTGAACATGCCGCGGGCCGCATCCCGGTCATTGCCGGCGTGGGCGCCAACTCCACCGACGAAGCCATCCACCTGACCCGCCACGCCAAGGCGGTGGGCGCGCAGGCGGGCCTGTCGGTCGTACCGTACTACAACAAGCCCTCGCAAGAAGGCCTGTACCGCCACTTCCGCACCATCGTGGAAGCGGTCGACCTGCCCACCATCCTTTACAACGTGCCGGGCCGCACCGTTGCCGACATGAGCAACGAAACCATCCTGCGCCTGGCGCAGGTGCCGGGCATCATCGGCATCAAGGACGCGACGGGCGACATCGCCCGCGGTGGCTTGCTGCTGCGTGAGGCGCCCGCCAGCTTCCAGGTCTTCAGCGGCGACGATCCCACCGCGGCGGCCCTGATCCTGCTGGGCGCCCGCGGAAACATTTCCGTCACGGCCAACGTGGCGCCCAAGCTCATGCGCGACCTCTGTGCCGCCGCCCTCGCGGGCGACGTGCCGAAGGTGCGTGAACTTAACGCGTTCCTGGCGCGTCTGAACAAGGTTTTGTTCGTCGAAGCCAACCCCATCCCAGTCAAGTGGGCACTGGCCGAAATGGGCCGCAGCGCGCTGGGCTACCGGCTGCCGCTGGTCGAGCTGAGCGCGCAGCATCACGCAACGGTGCGCAATGCGCTCCAGGAAACGGGACTGCTCTAAATATCGTGAGGAAACGTATGAACAAACGTCATGCCGGTTTGTCGGCATTGATGTCTCTGGTGTTGCTGGCCGGGTGCTCCGAGGTCAACCAATTCCTAGGCAATGATGAATCGGTCGACTACAAGAGCGCCGTCACCCAACGCGGAGAGCCCCTGAGCATTCCGCCCGACCTGACCCAGGCGAACAGCGACCCCCGCTACCGCGCGCCGGCTTCCGGCTCGACCACTTTCTCCGAATTCCAGCAACAGGGCGTGGCCCAGGCCAGCGCGCCGAAGACGAGCAACGTGCTTCCGGCCCGCTCGGACATGCGCGTCGAGCGCGACGGCGACCTGCGCTGGCTGGTGGTGGATCGTCCGCCCGAGCAGGTATTCCCCCGCCTGATCGACTTCTGGACCGAAACCGGCTTTACCGTCGCCACCAACAATCCCGGCGCGGGCTTGATCGAAACGGACTGGGCCGAGAACCGCGCCAAGATCCCGGAAAGCTGGCTCCGCCAAGCGCTGGGCGCCGTGCTGGAAACGGCCTGGGATAGCGGCGAGCGCGAGAAATTCCGCACCCGCGTCGAACGCGTCAACGGCCACACC
>DALZRX010000132.1:0-2604 GCA_032015805.1 Achromobacter sp. | reverse complement strand
GAACGGCAAGGAAGATCCGGGCCTGAACGCCGCCATGCTGGCGCGCATGATGGTGTTCCTGGGCACCGACGTCGACAACGCCCGCAGGCTGGTGCAGCAGGCCGAAGCCTCGCCGCAGCGTCCCGCCGTGCAGCAGGATGTCCGCACGCAGGGCGCGTCGCTCATCGTCAGCGAATCCTTCGACCGCGCCTGGCGCCGTGTCGGTGTGGCGCTGGATGGCGGGGGCTTCGCCGTCGAGGACCGCGACCGTTCGGCCGGCGACTACTTCGTGCGCTATGTCGACACCGACACCGGCGAGAAGATCGAACAACCGGGCTTCTTCAGCCGTATGTTCTCTGGCGACAAGAAGGCGCAGGCGCCGCAGTACCGTATCCACCTGGTGGGCAACGGCGAGCAGACCACCGTCTCGGTGCTGGACGCCAACGGCAGCCCGGACAACAGCGCCACCGCGCAGCGGTTGCTGAGCGTCCTGAAGGACAAGATGTAAATCCCGCCCAGGCCGCGTACGCCTCGCGTACCGCGGCCGCCGGCAAGGGCGCGACAGCGCCCTTGCCCCATCGGCGGCAAAGGTTGGCCCAAGCGGCCTCCAATGCGCCGAAAGCAGGCACAAAAAAACCCTGGCATGCAATGCCAGGGTTTTTTTTGCGTCTTTCAGTGCGGGGGTTCGTGCCTGATTTTTAGGACGCGGGGGTGGTCGAGCCACCCGGGGTGGTCGAACCGGTGCCGGGAGTGGTGCCCGGGGTCGGCGCGGGCGAAGCCGGAGGCGTGCCACCCGGAGCGGGCGTCGTGGCGCCCGGAGTCGGGCTGGTAGCCGGCGCCGCGGCATCTTCCTTCTTGTTGCAAGCGCTGAGCGCAACGGCCAGCACCGAGGCAATAATCAAGGTTTTGCTCATCATTATTTGGACTCCTATAGATGACGACTCTTGAAACCCCGTTAGGGGAAACCAGAATTCAGGCTACAGGAAGGTTCAACGTGATCGCGTATGAAAGTTAAATAGGTCGCATCCCAACGGCAACAAAGCTTTCAGCTTGGTGTTATGTCTTTCTTTATGTGTCTGGATTCACAGACCTGTTTTCTTTCTGTGCGACACGGATACGCCCACGTTTCCAGATACTACTCAGGACGGTAATGAATCCAGCCGGAATCCAGCCAATCAGCCAGGCATGACCGGGCGTCATCGGACAGGCGGGCGCAGGACGGATGCGTGCAGTCCAGGCTACGTGCATCGGCCATCAGGCGCAATGCCGCATCCGCGGGCGTCATGGCGGTTTCTCCGTTGATGAAGAGCTGCTTGCCGCGGTAAAGCATGCGGCTGCGCCGGTCCAGCACCAGACGACCGCTGGCGGGCCAGTCTTCTTCCAGATCCACATCCATGCCATCCGGGGCGTCGAACACGCTGAGGTTGCTGGGCTCGGTCAGCCAGCAGCCCAGGAAGCGCGAGGCCAGGGCATCGTCGAACCGGAGCTTTTCCACGGTTTCGAGCGTGGCGGCGACCAGCCCGTCGGGCAGCGCAGCCGGCGTGTCCACCGCCGGCTGAGCCGGATCGCGGTAGACGGCCGACAGCTTGGGGCCAGGCAGGGCCGGCTCGCCGTAGGGACCGCCCAACAGACCCACGCGGGCCATGACCTGATCGGCCGCTGCTTCCAACAGGCCGCGCGCCAGTGTGGCCTGCGTCGGCGCGCGAAAACCGATGGAAATCGTCATGCAGCCGTCGCCCATGGCAATGCCGTCGTGCGCAGCCTGCGGCGGCAGGTACAGCATGTCGCCGGGCGCCAGGACCGCTTTTTCCTCGGGCTGGAAATTGCTCAGGATCTTGAGCGGCAGGTCCGGCGCGAGCGACAGGTCCTTCTGCCGACCGTAGCGCCATTCGCGCTCGCCCGCCGCTTGCAGCAGGAACACGTCGTAGCTGTCGAAGTGCGGGCCGACACCGCCGCCGTGGCTGGCAATGCTGATCATCACGTCGTCCAGGCGCGCATCGGGAATGAAGCGGAACAGGGCCATCAGCTCGGCGGCCGCATCGCTGTGCAGGTCCACGCTTTGCACCAGCAGCGTCCAGTCCCCCTCGTTGTCCTTGGGCAGGCGCGCGAAGGGGCCGTTCTCCATCTGCCACTCGCCGTTTTCGCGCCAGATCAGGCGGGATTCCACATCGTCGCGCCGCGCGAGCTTCTTGATGGCCGCGATGGTGACGGGCGGCTTGAAAGCCGGAATGGCCTGGCGGATCAGCAGCGGCTTCTTCTGCCAGTAACGGCGCATGAAGTCGTTGGGGCTTTGATTGCCCAGGAGCGGCAGCGGTTGGTCGAGGTTCATTGGAGGTGCTTCTTCAAGCGGTAAAGGGCATCCAGCGCTTCGCGCGGGGTGAGGCTGTCGGGGTCAATGGCGGAAAGCTCCTCGCGCAACGAGTCCAGCGCCTCGATGACGTCCGAGCGTTCGGCTTCGGCGTAGGCCTGCGCGTCGGCCTCGGCGGCGGCCGAGAACAGACCAAGTTGCGGCGTGGGGGCGCCTTGCGCTTCCAGTCGCTCAAGCTCGCGCGTCGCCTGGCGGATGACGGCGGCGGGCACGCCCGCCCGCTGGGCCACCTGAATCCCGTAGCTGCGGCTGGCGTG
>DALZRX010000131.1:0-9501 GCA_032015805.1 Achromobacter sp. | reverse complement strand
TCGCGCGCACAAGGCTGGCGCCCCGCTCCAGCCACATGCGGCGCGGCAAGGACTTCTCCCAGCGGTTCAGGCTCGCCTCGTCGGTGAAGCGCAGCACAATCTGATATTCGTCGCCGCCTTCGGGCGGTTGCAGCACGCCGGACCCGAGAAATCCCGGAAAGCCCGCGGCCAGGATTTCGCCCTGGCGCATCCAGGACAGGAAATCGCTATAGCGCTCGGGCGCAATGTGCCGCGTCACCAGCATGGTGACTGGAACGGAAACGGCGGATGGCAACATGGCGGAACTCCTGGGCAGTGTGCAGCGTGTTATGCATGGTTAACCCTAGCAAGCCGTGTGCCAGCTTTTGCAGCGCAGCAACCGCCCGGGCGAGCGTAACTTGACCTGTCGCGTCCAGAATTTCCGCACCGCAACACACCCCATATTGGTGATTACCCCTACCACACGCACCAGCCTGGTGCATACCGGAGACAAGCAGCAATGGACATCAACCTGCCCGACGTCGTGGCCGAAGTGACGGCGGCCTTCTCACGCTATGAAGCCGCGCTGGTTTCGAACGATGTGCAAGTGCTCGACACCTTGTTCTGGAACAGCCCGCACACCCTGCGTTACGGCGCCAGCGAAAACCTGTACGGCTACGAAGAGATTCGCGCGTTCCGTGCGCAGCGGTCGTCGCAAGGCCTTGCCAGACAGGTTCTGCGCACCGCCATCACGACCTACGGGCAGGACTTCGCCACGACAAATCTGGAATTCCAGCGCGAAGGCAGCACACGCATCGGCCGCCAGAGCCAGACCTGGATGCGCACGCCGCAGGGATGGCGCGTCGTCGCGGCCCATGTCAGCCTGATGACATGACGCAGTCATCGGTCCGCCCCACACTAGCCGCCGTGCGTCATATCAATATGTGCAATCGGCATTGAGCGTGGCGTTACGCAGGTCTACACTGGCTGTTCCCTTTTTCCTCGTTGGAGCACTCGCTCATGAGCACATACAAGATTGCGGTTTTCGTCGGAAGCCTTCGTGCCGCCTCGATCAATTTGCGCCTGGCGCGTGCGCTGGAAAAGCTGGCCCCGGCGGACTTCAAGTTCGAGTATGTGAGCCTGGGCGACATCCCGCTCTACAACCAGGACAACGAGAACAACCTGCCCGCCCCCGCCGCCAAGCTCAAGCAGCAGATTGCCGACGCCCAAGGCATCCTGTTCGTGTCGCCCGAACACAACCGCTCGGTGCCGACCGCCATCAAGAACGCCATCGACTGGGGCTCGCGTCCGTGGGGTCAGAACTCTTGGGCGGGCAAGGCCGTGGGCATCGTGGGCGCATCGCCCAGCGCCGCGGGCACGGCAATGATGCAGCAGCACCTGCGCAACATCCTGGCCGCTGAAGGCGCCAACGCGCTCACCACGCCGGAAGTCTTCCTGCAGTATGCCGAAGGCCTGGTCGACGACCAGTTCACCATCACCAACGAAGGCACTCGCAAGTTCCTGCAAGGGTGGGTGGACCGCTACGTAGACTGGATCAAGAAAATGAACGCCTGATCTGCCGCCGACGCCGGTCACGCCCAAGGCTGTGCCGGCGCCGATCGCCCGACCTACCTCCGGGCGATCAAGCCCCTCGATCCGTCGAGGGGCTTTTTTTTGTTCAGGCGTCAGCCACCTGCCCCCACCGCGCAACTTATCCCCTCGAACTGTGGAGAAAGGTGAGGACAGCCTTGGGGCAGATCGAAAAATCCCTATCCCGACAAGCACTTGAACGACGCGGTCAATAAATGCGCAATCGTGCTTATGGATGAGTTTCGGCGGAGTTATCCCCGTTTTTCGGCACGATCGATGGCGGAAATGGGGTCAACGGAGGGCTGACGGGGATTTGTCCCCGTCTTCTGTGGACAACGATGAGGAAAGCATGAGGGCAGCTCGAAAATGCTGTTGCATATCAACGCCCTGCATGCCGTGATCAAGAAAGGCCCAAACACGGTTTAACTCGGTCCGTGTTGTCCCCGTCAAATGTGGATAAGCCTGAGGACAGTCTGCGGGAAGCCGGCAAAAAGCCATGTGGAACAGGCACTTGCACGACGCGAGCAAGAAACGCGCAGATTCATGGCGAAGGCTGCGACGCCGTGTGGACGAACCGGCGCTGGGGAAAAGCAGGCAGGCTTGTCCCCACGGAATGTGGACAAGCCTCTGAACAGTCGGACAACAAGTCCAGAAACTCCTTATCCGACAGTCACTTGCGAGGTGCGGTCAAGGATTGACCAACGGCCGATCAGGAATTGCCTTCAAGCCGCATGCCGATCTTCAACCCCACTTGCCAATGCGCCACCTTGCCATCCTTGATGTGGCCGCGCACTTCGGTGACCTCGAACCATTCGAGGTTGCGCAACGTTTCGGACGCGCGCGCAATCGCTTGGGTAATCGCGTCATCGCTGGACTGGGTGGAAGAGCCCACCAGTTCGATTTGCTTGTACACATGATTCGACATAGCTCGTCTCCGCTTCAGGGGTGAGTCGTGAATCGTCGGTGCGCTGGCCGCGTTCCGGCGCTTACGACCGGCAATCCATTCGAACACACAGGATACCCGCGCAGCGATAGAGTGGTGTTACGAGTTCCGTCGCGCGGTCTCGACCGGCGACGGAATCGCTTTTGCACCGCAAAGCAAAGGAGGTCACCATGCCTGAACGAAAGACCATCGAACGCGCCAAGCGCGACAAACGCGAAGGCAAAGCCGCATCCACGCAAGCCGGTGAATTCGTGCGCGAGGAAATCGAGCGCGTGCGCGAGGGCAAGCATGGGGTACGGTCCAGCAAGCAGGCCGTCGCGATCGGCCTGTCCAAGGCGCGCCGCGCCGGTGTGAAACTCGGCACGCCGAAGAACGCCAGTGCCGAAACCAAACGCAAGGCGGCGCAGGACGACCGCGCGGCACACGATGGCCATGCCAAATCGAGCACGCGGTCCAAGGCCACCACCAAGGCACTGAAGAAGGAAAGCACCAAGCCCGCTTCAAAGTCGGCGCTGTCTCGCAATGCGACCAAGACGGCCAGCAAGCGCACGGCAGCGGACCGCTCGGCCGCTGCCCGCAAGGCCGCTGCCACCAAGGGCGCAGCAGGCCGCTCGGCTGCGGCGAAGAAGGCGGCGCGCACGCGCGCGGCGAACCGGCAGGCAGCAGGCCATCATGCGGCGCATTGACGGGCTGCTAGCCTGCCTCGAACGCCTTGAACCGCTCCTGAAGGAACTCCCGCAACCGTCGCACGGCCGGTGACAGCAGCATGCGGTGCACGCACAGCAGGTACAGCGGCGACGGCTCGCTGACATAGCCCGCCAAAAGCTCGACCAGCCGGCCCGCGCGCAGATCGGTCAGCACGTCGTAGCGCGATTTGTACGCCACGCCGTGCCCGGCCAACGCCCAACGCCGCACCAGGTCGCCATCGTCGCCGACGCGATCGCCCTTCACCGGAATGGTGAGGCTGGTGCCCTCGTGCTCGAAGGTCCAGCGGTCGTGCAGGGTTTCGCCCAGCACGAACGACAGGCAGTTGTGTCGGCGCAGATCGGCCGGCGTTTGCGGGATGCCATGCCGCGCGAGGTACGCGGGCGCGGCGCAGACCACGCGGCGGTTGTGCTCGGCCAGCGGCAACGCGACCAGGCTGGAATCGTTCGGCGTGCCATATCGCACGGCAATGTCGACCGGCTGGCGGTACAGGTCCGCCAGCCGGTCGCTGATGCGCAACTGGAAATTGACGCGGGGGTGCTGGCGCTGGAATTCGTCCAGCCAAGGCAGCAGTATGTGGCGGCCAAGGTCGGACGGGATCGACACCGACAAGGTGCCGGCGATGTCCGTCTTGTCGCGCGCCATGGCGTTCTTGCCGGCCTCCAGCGTCGATATGGCCGAGCGCGCGTACTCCAGGTAGCGTTCGCCGTCGCTGGTCAGCCGCAGGCTGCGCGTGGATCGCACGAAGAGCCGCGTCTCCAGTTCCTGTTCCAGCCGCTTGAGCGCGGCGCTGGCCACTGCCGGCGTCAGGTCGAGTTCCCGCGCGGCCGCCGAAAAGCTGCCCAGATCTGTCGCGGCGACAAAGATCTTCAAATCCTCGAATCGGACCAATTCAGCCCCATTTTCAAAAATTTATTGAAACTGCCTGCGATGCTAGCCCGTTTTTCACCGCCCCGGTGTGGGTAATCATGCAGTCATTCCCCGACACGCAAGGAGTCACCGCATGAAAATCGAACTGAAGGGCAAGAAGGCGCTCGTCACCGGATCGTCCGGCGGCATCGGGCTGGCAATCGCGATCGGCCTGGCCGAATCCGGCGCGCAGGTCGTCCTGCATGGCCGCAACGCGGACAAGCTTGCGCAGGCCGCACAGACCCTGACGCAGCAGGTGCCGGGCGCGCAGGTCACCACCGTGCAGGCGGACCTCGCCACGGCCAACGGCGCGGCCTCGGTCAGCGCCGCGCACCCCGACGTGGACATCCTGGTCAACAACGCCGGCACGTTCACGCCCAAGTCCTTTACCGAGATCACCGACGACGACTGGCAGTCCATGATGGACACCAACGTCATGAGCGGCATCCGCCTGTCGCGCTACTACCTGCCGCGAATGCTGGCCGCCAACTGGGGCCGAATCGTCTTCATCTCCAGCGAGTCCGCCGTGCAGATCCCCGCCGAGATGATCCACTACGGCGTCAGCAAGACGGCCCAACTGGCCGTGTCGCGCGGCCTGGCCGAGCTGACCGCGGGCACCAACGTCACCGTCAACGCGGTCCTGCCCGGCCCCACCCGTTCCGAAGGCGTCGCCGACTTCTTCGCGGAAATGGCGAAGGAACAAGGCGTTTCACAGGAACAGATGGAGCAGGACTTCATCGCCCAGCACCGCCCCACCTCGCTGCTGCGCCGCCTGGCCACCGTGCAGGAAGTGGCCAACATGGTCGTCTACACATGCTCGACCCAAGCCTCGGCGACCAACGGCGCCGCACTGCGCGTGGACGGCGGCGTGGTCCGCTCCATCCTCTGATCCCTTTCCCTATTCCGAGTCCGCCCCATGAAAGCCATTGCCTACTTCAAGAACCTTCCCGCCGACAACGCCGACGCGTTGCAGGACATCACCGCCCCCGAACCCGTTCCGGGCGACCACGACCTGCTGGTGGACGTGCACGCCATCTCGGTCAACCCCGTGGATGTAAAGATCCGCGCCAACCGCAAGCCGAAGGATGGCCAGCCCGAAATCATCGGCTGGGACGCCGCCGGCGTCGTACGGGCGGTGGGCGCGCGGACCAGCCTCTTCAAGCCCGGCGATCGCGTCTGGTATGCCGGCGCGCTGACCCGACCGGGCGCCAACAGCGAACGCCACGTTGTGGACGAGCGCATCGTCGGCCACATGCCCAAGACCCTGGATTTTGCCCAGACCGCCGCGTTGCCGCTGACCACCATCACCGCGTGGGAACTGCTGTTCGATCGCCTGCGGGTGTTGGACAACGCCGCGCCCAGCCAGCACAGCCTGCTTGTCGTCGGGGCGGCCGGCGGCGTGGGGTCGATCCTTGTGCAATTGGCTCGCCAGCTCACCGGACTCACGGTGATCGGCACGGCCTCGCGTCCCGAGACGCAGGCCTGGGTGCGCGAACTGGGCGCGCATCACGTCATCGATCACACCCGGCCGCTGACCGAGGAACTCAAGCGTATCGGCTTTGAGAACGTCAGCTACATCGCGGGTTTGACCCACACGGACAAACACTTTGCGCAGATGGCCGAGGCGATTGCGCCGCAGGGCAAGATCGCGCTGATCGACGACCCGGCCGCCGTGGACGTGCGGCTGCTCAAGGGCAAGTCGGCCTCGCTGCATTGGGAGTTCATGTTTGCGCGGCCGCTGCACAACACGCCCGACCTTATCGCCCAGCACGAACTGCTGAACCAGGCCGCCCGCCTCATCGACAACGGCACGCTGCGCACGACGCTGGGCGAGCACTACGGCAAGATCAACGCAGAGAACCTGCGCCGCGCCCACGCCTTCATCGAAAGCGGCAAGGCGCGCGGGAAGATCGTGCTGGAGGGGTTCTAGAAACACGGCGATCCCGAGCGGGGCCGCGTGCCCCGGCGCGGCGCGCCGGGCGCAACCGAGCCTGTCAGGCTCGGCCTTCACGCTTGGCGCGCGCGTGCGGGTCGTTGATCTCGGCCTCCAGCTCGGCGATCAGCCACTGGAACCAGCCGTTTTCCGTGCGCGCATAGACGGCCGCCGCCGGTATCTTTCCGTGGCGCCAACCGGTCTGGTGCGCGTCCATCCAGGCGGACAGGCTCTTATGCGGCGCCAGCAGGCCCGACAGCCACGACCACACATAATCGGGAACGTTGCGACGAAATCCCTTGGCGCTGGCGTAGATGGTCGGCTCCAGCGGCAGATTGCCCGCACGCGCCAGCTTGGCCTGCGTCCGGCGAAGCGTCTCGACCGCGGCCTGCAATTGTTCGGTGCTGAGCTTTTTCACGTAACGACTCCTGAATTCTGATTTGTGCGGATTATCGCCGCAGGCTGCGGCGGTTACCAAGCGCTATGACCGTCGTGCCGGCGCGAGGCCCAGCAACAGCGTGGCCGCGAAGCGCTCGCCGGGTTCCAGCACCTGCATGCCGGTGCGCGTCTCGCCGGCCGCCGCCAGATTGAAGGCGTCAGCCACATTAGTGACCGGCTCCACACAAAGAAAGTCCGAGCCCGGTGCGGTGTACACCACCAGGTGGGCGAACGCCGGATCTGCGTGCAGCGCCAGTTCGTGACCATCGGGCCAATGCAGCGTCGCGCGGCCCTGCCACTGCGACAGGTACGTGTCGCAGCCCTCGGCGGACTGGCGGACCTCCCGCACCGTTGTGGTCTTGCTGCCCGTGGGCACACCATTCTCATCCGACGGCCAGATGCGCCGCGCATGCATCGTCACGCGCTCGGCCGTGAAATACGGATGTATGCCCATCCCGCACGGCATCGGCGTGTCGCCCCGGTTGGTGATCGACAGCTTCAGGCTGAGTCCGCGGCTATCCAGCCGCCAGCGCTGCACGCATTCGAACGGCCAGGGCCAGCCCAGCACGCCGGCCGGTTGGTCCAGCATTAGATCGACACTGTCGGCCTTCAGGTTACGGACCTGCCAGGGTTGGAACAGCCCCGCGCCATGGATTGCCTGCGGGCGGTTGGGCACGGACTGCAGAACGCGCCGCGCGCCGTTGAAGGTGAAGACGCCGTCACGGATGCGATTGGAATACGGCGCCAGCGGATAGGAGCCGGCGCGCGGCCATCTGCCGGCGGGCCATTCGGTGGCGGTCAGGGGCACGATCCAATCGTGCGGGCCAGTGGACAGCCGGGTCAGTCTCCCGCCGCCGCCCGGCGCGAACTCGGCGTGGTGATCGCCGCTGGCGATGGAGACTCGCTCGCTGGCGTCAACGGGGTCTGCAAAAAGAAAATCCGGCATCTGATGCTCCTGCGGCAAGCATGACGCCGCGCGGTGCGATTGTGCCGCCCGGTACTTACCCCGGCAAGTGTGGCGGCGGGCAACACGAGCAAAACGTCTGTTACGGCATCAAGGGGGAAACAAAACACCTGAACCGCATGCATTCGGACCCTGTGTGCATGGGCTTCCGCAGACCCGCAACACCCAGCCGAGCGCGGCGACGATAACCCCGGCCTCTTCCGACTCCGCTGACAAGCGGGTTTCGGCCAGCGCTGGATGCATAGCATGCGCCGGTGCGTTTAAGAAATCGGTATCACATTCCGTTATCTGTTTTGGCTTGCAGTAATTTGCTGGGACTTTATGTCATGGCCCGTTAGCTTCCGCTGACTGCCATCGCGCCATCTCCAGCAACCTCTGTCGGACCGTGACACTACTTGGACCATTCCTAACCCACCAGCCATCACTATGACCTCCTCGCCATCCGGCTTCAAACTGACCCTGCTCGCAGCCACCTTGACCGTTCTACCGCTGACCGGGTACGCCGCTGGGTCAGGCGGCGGGCCCTATGGGGGAAGTTCTTACGGCGATTCCACCGGCGTCGGTGATGGCGGCGCATTTGGATTGAATGGCGCCAATGGAACTCACGGGGGAGCTGGCGGTATTTTTGTTAACGGCAGCCTCGACATTTCTGCCTCCGGAACTGATGGCAGCGAGAGCGCTCCCAGTTCGATTGTTGGCGTTGGTGCCGCCACAGCATTCATTGGTGGGGGGGGCGGGGGCGGCGGTACAGCAGCCGTCCAGGGCACTCCTACCGTGGTCGCCCATGGGGGGAACGGCGGCAACGGTGCGACTTTCCGCGTCTCGGTTGCGAGCTTCAACAATGGAGTGATTGCGGGTGGGGGCGGGGGTGCCGGGGGGGATATACATTGGCTCGTGCCCAGCCCCGCCGGTGCAGACATCGCGGCGTCGGTAAGGGGAGGCAATGGCGGGGCGGGAGCTGAACTCGCGAGCGCCAACATTAGTTTCATCAATGCCGGCACCATCTGGGGTGGTGGCGGCGGTTCCCCAGGCCGAAATATATACCTCCCCGGAGGAGGAACGATAACCGAGGGATTCAGCGGTTCCGGCGGCGCCGGCCTCGTAGTGACTAGCGACGGCAACAACATCACGAACACTGGCACGATTCGTGGCGGCGATGCCGGAGCTGGCGCCCTACTGGCCCTCGGTGGCAATGGCGTGCGCGTGAGCGGCAATCTCGGCAGCATCATTCAGGCCGGCATCATGGCGGGCGGTATGAATAGCAATGGCGTCGACCGCAACGAAGCGGTGCTGATCAATGGCCAGGGCAATACCCTCACGCTGCATCCGAGGTCGATCACCACCGGTAACGTGATCTTCAATGGCGCCGATAACCGGCTGCAGATCGGCACCGGCAGCGCGGCAACGGCGGCCATCGCCGGTTCGGTATCGCTCGGCTCGGGCGGCGTGTTCCAGGTCCGCGCCACGCCGGCCGCCTTCGACCGCCTCAACGTCACCGGCAACGCAGTGGTCAACCAGGCCCGCGTCGACGTCCAGGCGGCCCCGGGCGCCTACAGCGAAACGTTCAGCCAAGTCATTCTTCACGCCGACGCCACCTTGACCGGCACCCGGTTCACCGGCGTCACCAGCAACCTGGCCTATCTGACGCCCACGCTCAGCTATTCCGCCGATGACCGCGATGTGACCCTGTTGCTCACGCGCGCGCCGTCCCCGGTCAAGCCGGAGGTTCCGCCTGTTACCCCGGAAGTCCCACCCGTCGCACCGCCCGTCACGCCAGTAGCCCCGCCCGCCAAGATCCGTTTCGCCGACCTGGTCAACGGCGGCAACGGCCGCGCAGTCGCGGACGCCGCCGAAACGCTGGGTGCCGGCCACGCCGTCTACGATGCCGCCATCGGCCTGCCGCAAGGCGCACCGCAGGACTTCTTCGCCGGCCTGTCCGGCGAGATGCATGCGGGGGTGGGTTCGGGCTTGTCGATGCTGTCGTCCACCGTGCGCAACGTGCCGCTCAACCAGTTGCGCGGCAATCTGAATGCCGGCTTCGCCCCGGGGTCCCCCACGGCT
>DALZRX010000130.1:5822-9504 GCA_032015805.1 Achromobacter sp. | reverse complement strand
GGTGGCGCCGGTGACCAGCACCTCGCCGTGCGCCGGCGTCAGCCCGCAATGTTCCATCCAGTACAGCGACAGCGCGGCGGTGTAGCCGGCCGCGCCCAGCACGGCCGCGTCTCGCAGGCCGATGCCCGCGGGCAGCGGCAGCACCCACTCGTGAGGCACCCGCGCATACTCCGCATAGCCGCCGTCACAGTCCACGCCGATGCCGAAGCCGTGCACGACAACCTCCTGGCCGGGCGCGAGCGCTGGATCGGCGGAGTGCACCACGATGCCGGACAGGTCGATGCCGCCGATGCGTGGATAGTCGCGAATGATGCCGCCGCGTCCTGCCTGCGCCAGCGCATCCTTGTAGTTCAAGCCGGCATAGGCCACCTTGATGAGCGTGTCGCCCGGGGAGAGCTGCTCCGCGGTCAGGGTATCGAAGCGGCCCTGCGGCGGCTTGCCCGCCTCGCCCGCATGCAGGCGGTAGGCCTGGAATTCGGAATTCTTCATTTTTGTCTCCTGGGATACTCAGGCTTGGGCGAGGAGCCGTCGCGCGAGCGTGGCGCGGTGCAGTTCGTTGGCGCCGTCGTAGATGCGAAAGGGGCGCATCTCCTGCCAGATCATGGACACCGGCGTGTCTTCCGACAGGCCCGATGCTCCCATCATTTGCACGGCACGGTCGGCCACGCGGTTCACGGCTTCGGACACGAACACCTTTGCCATGGCGCTTTGCTGCTTCACGGGCAAACCTTCGTCCATGCGGCCGGCGCAGTCCAGCGTCATGAGACGGCTGGCGTGCAGGTCGATATGGGAGTCGGCGATCATGGCCTGGACCTGTTGCAGGTCTGCCAGGCGAGAGCCGAAGGAATCGCGCTGCCTTACGTAGTCCTGCGCCGTCTCCAGCGCGCGCCGGGCGCGGCCGATGTAGCGCATGCAGTGGGACAGCCGGGCGGGCTCCAGCCGCAACTGCGCATGAGCCAGACCGTGGCCCGCTTCGCCCAGCACGGCGTCGTCGCCGACTTCGCAGTCCTGCAGCAGAATCTCGGCGTGGCCACCGATCTGGTAGCCCGTGACCATGCCGATGTCTCGCACCACCCGGTAGCCCGGCGTGTCGGCGGGCACCAGGAACAACGTGGCGCCGGCGTCGGTGCGCGCCAGCACCAGCGCAAAATCCGCATCCACGCCGCCGCTGATGAACTGCTTGTGGCCGTTCAACACCCACCGCGCGCCGCGCCGTTCGGCGCGCGTGCGCAGCATGGAAGGATCGGAGCCGGCGCCCGGCGCGGGCTCGGTCATGGCGAAACAGGCGCGCTGCTCGCCGCGCACAAGGGGCGCGAGAAAACGTTCGTTCTGGGCGGGGGTGCCAAGGCGTAGCAACGTCAGCATGTTGGGCTGATCGGGCGCGGCGCAGTTCAGCGCGGCGGGGCCCAGGAAGCCCCGCCCGGCTTCTTCCAACACCAGGGCGAGAGCACGCCAGCCCAGCCCGAGTCCGCCCCATTCCTTCGGCAACTGGGGCGCGTACAAACCCGCCCCGCGCGCCTGTGCACGCAGTTCGGAAACGCAGCGGTCCAGTGCGGCCACGTCGCGGGCGATGGCAGGGGACTCGGCCGGTATCGCGACCTCATCGACGAAGCGGCGCACGCGCGCGCACAGGTCTGACAAGGCGTCGCCGGCAATGGAATCTTGCATATCCTGCATGGCTTAATCCTCGATCTTCACGCCGGCTTGTTTGACCACGGCGCGCCATCTGTCGGTCTCTTGCGAGATGTGCCGGCCGAAGGCTTCGGGCGTGCCGCCGATGGCCTGCATGCCCAAACCGGTGAAATAGCTGCGCACCTCCGGATCGGCCAGCACGGCGTTGATCTCCCGATTGAGCTGGCCGATCACCTCCTTCGGCGTGCCGGCGGGCGCCATCACGCCCCACCAGGACGAGGCCGACAACGGCACGCCCAGTTCGGTCAGCGTGGGCACGTCAGGCAATTCGGGATTGCGCGTCTGCGCCGCGATGGCGACGGCGCGCAGGCGCTCGGCCTTCACCTGTGCATAGACGGGTGGCAGGTTGTCGAAGCTCATCTGGACCTGGCCGCCGACCAGCGCGGTGGCCGCCTCGCTGCTGCCCTTGAAGGGGATGTGCCGAAGTGCGATGCCTGTCTGGTGCGCGAATTGCTCGCCCGCCAGATGCGGGATGCTGCCCGTGCCGGCGGTGGCGTAGGTCAGGCCCTGCTGCGAGGCCGCGGCGCGCTTGAGGTCGTCCAGCGTTCGCATGGGGCTGGCGGCCGGCAGCAGCAGATAGACCGGCACGTCCGTGGCCCATATCACCGGCGCCAGGTCTTTGTTCACGTCGTAGGGCAGCTTGGCGTACAACACGCTATTGGTCGCCAGATTGGCCGTGCCCATCAGCAAGTTGTAGCCGTCGGGTTGTGCAGTGGCCACGTACGAGGTGCCGATCTGCGTGGCGCCGCCGGGCTTGTTTTCAACCACCACGGGTTGACCGAGCAGCGGCGCCAGCTTGCGCGCGATCATGCGCGCCGCGGTGTCGGTGCCTCCGCCGGCCGCGTAAGGCACGATCAGCCGCACCGGCTTGTCCGGATAGGCGCGGGCTTGCGCGGCGCCGGCCGCGCTCAGCAAGATGACGGCGCACACTGCGCCCAGCGTTCGAAAGCAGGATTGCATGGCGGTCTCCGGGCTTCGGCTATTGGACGCGGGTGCCGGTAGACTGCACCAGCTTGCCCCACCAGGCGGTTTCTTCGGCGATCTGTTTGGCGAACTCGGCTGGCGTGCTGGCCAGCGGCTCCGCGCCCAGTTCCTGGAATCGGGCTCGCAGTTGCGGATCCTGCAGCGCTTTGACCACGGCCGCATGCAGGCGCTCGATCACCGCCGGGTCCGTGCCCGCTGGCGCCATCAGGCCCTTCCAGGCCATCACGACGAAGCCCTTCTGGCCGGCTTCATCGAAGGTCGGAATGTCCGGCGCGGCGGTGGCGCGTTGGTCGCTGGGCACGGCCAGCGCGCGCAGGCCGCCCGCCTTCACCTGCGGCAGCAACGCCGGCATGTTGTCGATCATGAAATCAATGTGGCCGGCGACGAGGTCGGTGATGGCCGGGCCGGTGCCTTTGTAGGGCACGTGCTCGGCCTGGATGCCGGTCTGCTGCTTGAGCAGTTCCCCTGCCAGTTGCGCGGGGGAGCCGTTGCCCGGTGAGCCGAACGAAAGCTTGCCCGGGTTGTTGCGGGCGTACTGCAGGAACTCCTGCAGCGTCTTGACCGGCATGGACTTCGTCACCACCATCAGGTTGTGCTCGCGTTCCAGGCAGGTGATGGGCGCCAGGTCCTTGGCCGGATTGAACGGCATGTTGGCGTACAGGCTGGGATTGACGACGGTCGGGCCGGCGGCAGCCAGCAGTAGCGTATAGCCGTCCGGGGCCGCGCGCGCGACGAAGTCGCCGCCGATGTTGCCGCCCGCGCCTGGCTTGTTTTCGATGATGACCGGCTGACCCAGAATGGGATGCAGGGCTTCGGCCAGCAGCCGGCCCAGGATATCGGTCGAGCCGCCTGGCGCGAACGGCACGATCAGCCGGACGGGCTTGTCGGGATAGGCGGCCGCGGCCTGGGGCGGCAGCGCGGCGCAGGCGAGCGCGGCGGTCACGGCGCCGATCCATTTGGGCAGGTGCTTGTGCAGCATGATGGAAGTCTCCTTTGGTATGGCGGG
>DALZRX010000130.1:0-5812 GCA_032015805.1 Achromobacter sp. | reverse complement strand
GCGGGCCGGCGGCTTCTTGTGGCCGCGGTCCCTGTATGCCCTAGCGGCCGGGCGTGTAGCCCGCCTGGGTAAGCGTGTGGCGGGCGATGGTCAATTGATGGATCTGGCTCGTGCCCTCGTACAGGCGGAAAAGGCGCACATCGCGGTAGAAGCGCTCGATGCCGTGATCGGCGATGTAGCCATAGCCGCCGTGCATCTGCACGCAGCGATCGGCCACGCGGCCACACATCTCGGACGCGAAGTACTTGCAGATCGACGCGTTCAGCGTCACGTCCACGCCCGCGTCGCGTTCCCGCGCGGTTTGCAGGACGAGGGCGCGGGCGGCCTGGATCTCCGTCTGGCAGTCGGCCAGCATGGCCTGAATCAACTGGAAGTCCATCAGCGCCTTTCCGAACTGCTGGCGCTCGGCCACGAAGCGTAGCGTGTCGTCCAGCATGCGGATGGCGGGGCCGATGCATAGGGCGGCCAGATGAATGCGCTGCTTGTTCATCACCTTCATTGCCGTCTTGAAGCCCAGCCCTTCCTGGCCGCCGATGATGTTCGCCGCTGGCACGCGGCAGTCCTGGAAATGCACGGCGGACACCGGCGACCCGGCCTGGCCCATCTTGTCGTAGGGCTGGCCGGTGGACAGGCCTGGCGTGCCGCGCTCCACGATGAAAGCGGAGATACCTTTGGCGCCGGGTGCTTCGGGATCGGTGCGCGCCATGACGGTGAACAGGCCCGCCAGCGGCGCGTTGGTGATGAAGCACTTCTCGCCGCTCAGCACGTAATGGTCGCCGTCACGCACGGCGGTGGTCCGCAGCGCGGTGGCGTCGGAGCCAGCCTCCGGCTCGGTCAAGGCGAAGCAACCGGTCAGCTCGCCGGACGCAAGCAGCGGCAGATAGCGCTCCTTCTGTGCCTCGGTGCCGTCAGCGACCAGCGCTTCGGAGCCGATGCCGGTGTTGGTGCCGACACGGGCGCGAAACGCCACCGAGCACTGCGACAGCTCCAGGGCGGCCAGGATCAGCTCTTCGGTCGTCATGCCCGCGCCGCCGTATTGTTCGGGAATGGAATAGCCAAACATACCCTGCGCGGCCATGCTCGCGACCAGATCCTGCGGCACCTCATCCAAATGGGCGACCTCGGCTTCGCGCGGCACGAGTTGGTTGCGCACGTAACGGCGCAACGAGTCGAGAAATTGCGGGAAGCCTTCGGGGTTCCTGATCATGGCGAGTCTCCGTTTACCCTGGGCGCTGATGCGTGCCGCGCCGTGTTCAATCCAGGCTAGCAAAACGCCGCAGCATTCGAGACAAGTGTTTCGATATCTTGAACGAACAGACGCGCCGCCCCGGTGCCGCTGCTCTATGATCTGCGGGTAGAAAGCGCGCATCTCGAGCGCGCCGACATCAGGACACCGCCCATGACAGCTCGCCCCGGAGAACGCCATGCCGACCCGGCCTTCGCCACGACGCTGGCGCATGGCCTGTCCGTGCTGCAGGCGTTCCGGCATGGCGAACCCGCGCTCAGCAACCGCGATCTGGCGGACCGCACCGGCCTGTCCAAGGCCACGATCTCACGTCTGACAACGACCTTGATGCAGCGCGGCCTGCTGCGCTATGACGCGGGCCTGCGCCGCTACCGCCTTGGCACGGCGGTGCTGTCGCTGAGCTACCCGCTGTTGGCCAGCATCAAGGTCCGCCAATTGGCGCGTCCGTTGATGAAACGCCTGGCCGACGCGGCGGGCGGCTCGGCCTCGCTGGGCATGCATCACGGACTGAATATGGTGTACGTGGAAACCTGCCGCGGCCACGATGCCGTGTCGTTCCGGCCGGATATTGGCGCCTTGCTGCCGCTGCTGCCTTCGGCGATGGGGCGCGCCTGGCTGGCGCAGGCAACGGCCAACGAGGCCGAACCGGTGCTGGCGGCGTTGCGGCAGCACGATCCCGCTGTCTGGCAGCGTCATGCGCCGGACTTGGCGCAGGCGCAACGCGACTATGCCGAGCACGGCTATTGCGTGGGGCAGGGCGACTGGCATTCCGACGTGCATGCGGTGGCAGTGCCCATGCGCACGCCGGTCGACGGGCAGACGCTGGTGTTCAACTGCGGCGTTCCCGTAACGCGGCTGCGGCCGGGCGACCTGCGCGGACGGGTCGCGCCACGGTTACTGGCGCTGGTGGCGCGCGTGGACAAGATGATGGAGGACCCGCATGGCAGGTAACGGGGACCGCGAATTCACCACCACGCTGGCGCGCGGGATCGACATCCTGACGTGCTTTCGCGCCGACCGGCCGGTGCTGGCCAACAAGGACTTCGCGCAGTTGACTGGCCTGTCGCGCAGCGCCGTGGCGCGTCTGACTCACACGCTCGTGGAACTTGGCTTTTTGCAGCGTGAGGGCGAGCCTGCACGCTACCGGCTCGGCGCTTCGGTACTGGCGCTGAGTTACCCCTTGCTTGCCAGCATGCAGATCAGGCAACTGGCGCGGCCGCTGATGAAGCAGCTTGCGGATCATGCGCGCGGCGCCGTGTCGCTGGTGGTGCGAGACCGCCTGCAAATGGTGTACGTGGAAACGGCCCGCTCCAATGAGGCATTGCAGACGCGGCCCGACATCGGCGCGTCGCTGCCTTTGCTGTCCAGCGCCGCCGGCAAGGCCTGGCTGGCTCGGGTGCCGGATGACGAGCGGGCCGTCGTGCTGAACCAGTTGCGCGTTGCGGACGCGCGGCATTACGAAGCACATTTCCCCAATCTGGCAGCCGCGCGCCGCGATCTGGAACGCAAGGGCTACTGCGGCAACAATCAGGAGTGGCGACCGGACGCCTACGGATTTGCAGCGCCGCTGGGACGCCCCTATCAATCCCTGCTGTACGTGTTCAATTGCGGCGTCCCCTCGCAGGACGGGCCTTATCGCGAGCGTGCGGCCGACATCGGCCCGCGGCTCGTCGCCTTGGCACGCGAAACGGAAAGGCTCTTGGGTCTGGTCTGACGTTGGCGGCCTGCGTCAATCATGCCGACGCCCGCCGCGGCAGCCACCGCCAGAACACGCCGGCAGCCACCAGGCCCAACGTCCCGACCCCAAACGACGCCCCGCCCAGCGACAACAGCGCCGTCAGCACCGACAGCGCCACCGGCCCGCCGCTGGCTCCCAGATCCGCCATGAAACGCCAGATGCCCAGAAACTGCGTGCGTGCGCCGGGCGGCGCGGCGTCGGCGCCCAGCGTCATCACGATGCCTGACCCGATGCCGTTGCCAAAGCCCAGCAGCACCGACACCAGGATGAAACTCGTCACGCCGCTGGTCAGCGGGATCGCCATCAGGCTCAGGCCCATCAGCAGCGTGCACGGCAGCGCCACCCACAAACGGCCGCGCTGGTCCATCACCTTGCCCGCGGGATAGAACACCGACATGTCCACCGCGGCGACCAGGCCGTAGACGAGCGAGGTGGTGGTGGCGTCCAATCCAAGGTGGTCGGCCCACAGCGGAATCACCACCTGGCGCGACGCGCGCAGCGCGCTGATCAGCATCACGCCGATGCCGAGCGTGGCATACACGCCGCGATGATCGCGCGCGACCTCGCCGATGCGCGCGCGCGGCGCCCCGGCGGCCTTGCTCTGCGAGGGCTCGATATCCGGCGCCTTGATGGCGATGAAGCCCGCGCCAAGCATGGCGCAGACCGCAATCCAATAGGCGCCGTCCAGTCCCAGGAAATGGATCAGCGCCGCGCCCGCGAAGGGGCCGATGAAGGTGCCGATTCGCGTCGTGCCGCCAAGCGTGGACAGGGCGCGCGCCCGGTACGCCAGCGGCACGACCTCGATCATGTAGCTCTGGCGCGCCAACTGGAATACCGACTGCGCGCAGCCCTGCATCAGCATGGCCAGCGCCAGCACCCAGAGCTGCGGCACGCCGATCACGAGCAGCAGGCCGATCACGCTCAGCAGGGCGGCGCCGGCCATGGCGCGCTTCTCGCCGAAGCGCTCGGTGATGAGCGCGGACGGAATGTTGGAGAACAGCGAGCCGATCCCGATGAGGGCGGCGATCAGGCCGGCGGCGGCAACCGATGCCCCTTGTTCGCGCGCGGTAAGCGCAATCACGGGGAGGATGGCGCCGTTGCTGATGCCATAGAGCAGCGACGGGCCGAACGCCGGTACGGCGATCTGCTTCAGATTGAACGATTCGGGATGCGACATGAAGGGAGAACGTGAGCTCGGCCGCCTGCCGGCCGCCTCGCTTCAGCGCGTGGGGCTGGCCCGGCGGTCATCGACGCGGGATCCCGTGAGTGTATCGAATGCCTCTCCAGCCCGGCTGTCAGCAGCCTGACAGCCCACGCTGAGGGTTTTTCCCTATTTGCATACGTATGCAAGGCTTTGAAAGTGCCCTCCATTACTGAACTTTCAACGCTTGCAGGACCCAAGACCATGATCCGATATCTGAAGCGCGGCCGGACCGCCGCCGTCAAGACCGACGACGACGCCAAGGTGCGCGCCACCGTCGAAGACATCATTCGCGACATCGAAACCCGCGGCGACGACGCCGTGCGCGATTACAGCCGCAAGTTCGACAACTGGGATCCGGCGGACTTCCGCCTGTCGCGAGCCGAGATCGAGGCGGCGCGCAAGCAGTTGTCGGCGCGCGAGATCGAGGACATCGCGTTCGCACAGAGCCAGGTGCGCAACTTCGCGCAGATTCAGCGCGACTCGATGCGCGACGTGGAAGTGGAGACGTATCCGGGCGTGGTGCTGGGCCATAAGCACGTGCCGATGAACGCGGTGGGCTGCTACATCCCCGGCGGCAAGTATCCGCTGCTGGCCTCCGCGCACATGAGCGTCCTGACCGCAAAGGTGGCGGGCGTCAAGCGCATCGTGTCGACCGCGCCGCCCTATCAGGGCAAGCCGCATCCCGCCATCGTGACCGCCATGGACATGGCGGGCGCCGACGAAATCCTGGTGCTGGGCGGCGTGCAGGCCGTGGTCGCGATGGCGGTGGGCACGCCCAGCGTGGCGCCCGTGGACATGCTGGTGGGTCCGGGCAACATGTTCGTGGCGGAGGCCAAGCGCCAGTTGTACGGGCGGGTAGGCATCGACCTGTTCGCGGGACCCACCGAGACGCTGGTCATCGCCGACGACAGCGTGGACGGCGAATTGTGCGCCGTCGACCTGCTGGGCCAGGCCGAACACGGCCCCACGTCGCCCGCCGTGCTGCTGACCACCAGCGAACAACTGGCCCGCGACACGCTGGCCGAGGTCGAGCGGCAACTTTCCATCCTGCCCACCGCCGGCATTGCGGCCAAGGCCTGGGCCGATTGCGGCGAGGTCATCGTCTGCGACAGCGAGGAGGAAATGCTGCAGGTGGCCGACGACCTGGCGTTCGAGCACGTGCAGGTCATGACGCGGGACCCCGACTACTTCCTGAACGGGATGACGAACTACGGCGCGCTGTTCCTGGGTCCGCGCACCAACGTCAGCTTTGGCGACAAGGTGATCGGCACCAACCACACGCTGCCGACGAACCGCAACGCCCGCTACACCGGCGGCCTGTGGGTGGGCAAGTTTCTCAAGACCTGCACCTATCAGCGTGTGCTGACGGATGCCGCCAGCGCGCAGATGGGCGAGTATTGCTCGCGCCTGTGCCACATGGAGAACTTTGCCGGTCATGGCGAGCAGGCCAACATCCGCGTGCGCCGCTATGGCAACCGTCCCGACCTGCCGTGGTACCGGCCGGTGGAGGCAGAGGCATGATTGCGCTGCCCAAAGGACCGGACTTCCGGCTTGATGGACGCCGCGCCCTGGTCACGGGCGGCAGCGGCGGGATCGGGCTGGCCGCGGCTGCCGCGCTGGGCCG
>DALZRX010000129.1:2713-9519 GCA_032015805.1 Achromobacter sp. | reverse complement strand
CCCAACATTGGGCCGGTGCGCCACGGCGTGCCGGCGCTGGCCAGCAGCGCGGCCGACAGCGAGCCCAGACGATGTTCGTTGCTCAGGTCCAGGCCGGCCGAGTTGGCGCGCGCGCCGTCCTGCGGATTGCCATAGAGCTCGCGCGGCAGCGCGATCTTCTCGTGCGGCGCGCCCAGGGGCGTGATGCGCGAGGCGGCTTCCACCGGGTCGGCAACCAAGGTTTCGACCGGGATGGATTCGTCGCCGATCAGGTTCACGAACGAGGTGTTGGCGCCGTTCTCCAGCAGGCGGCGCACCAGGTAGGCCAGCAAGGTTTCATGCGTGCCGACCGGCGCGTAGATGCGGCAGGGGCGGTTGAGCTTGCCTTGCGCCAGCGGGCCGACGACTTCTTCATAGAGCGGTTCGCCCATGCCGTGCAGGCACTGGAACTCGTACTGGCCGGGATAGTAGTTCTGGCCAGCGAGCTGATAGATGGCCGCGAGCGTGTAGGCGTTGTGCGTGGCGAACTGCGGATACACGGCTTCCGGCGCGGCCAGCAGCTTGCGGGCGCAGGCAATGTAGGCCACGTCCGTGTACAGCTTGCGGGTATAGACCGGATAGCCTTCCAGGCCGTCGACCTGCGCGCGCTTGATTTCGCTGTCCCAGTACGCGCCCTTCACCAGGCGCACCATCACGCGATGGCGGCTGCGGCGGGCCAGGTCGATCACGTAGTCGATGACGAACGGCGCGCGCTTCTGATAGGCCTGGATGACAAAGCCGATGCCGCTCCAGCCTTCGAGTTCAGGCGTGAAGCAAAGCGCTTCCAGCAGATCCAGCGAGATTTCCAGGCGGTCGGCTTCTTCGGCGTCGATGTTCAGGCCGATGTCGTAGCTGCGCGCCAGGATGGTCAGCGCCTTCACGCGCGGCAGCAGTTCGGCCATGACGCGCTCGCGCTGGGCGCGCGAATAACGCGGGTGCAGGGCCGACAGCTTGATCGAGATGCCAGGGCCTTCGTAGATGCCGCGTCCGGCGGCGGCCTTGCCGATGGCGTGGATGGCCTGCTCGTAAGAGGCGTAGTAGCGCTCGGCGTCTTCCGCCGTGGTGGCCGCTTCGCCAAGCATGTCATAGGAATAGCGGAAACCGCGCGATTCCATCTTGCGGTTGTTGGCCAGTGCCTCGGAGATCGTCTGGCCCGACACGAACTGCTCGCCCATCATGCGCATGGCCATATTCACGCCCTTGCGCACCAGGGGCTCGCCCCCCTTGCCGATCAGGCGCGTCAACGCCTTGGACAGCGACTGCTCGCTGCTCACGGCCACCAGCTTGCCCGTGATCATCAGGCCCCAGGTGGCGGCGTTCACGAAGAGCGACTGCGAACCGCCCATGTGCGACTTCCAATCGCCGCGGGCGACCTTGTCGCGGATCAGCGCATCGCGGGTGGCGCGGTCGGGAATGCGCAGCAGCGCTTCGGCCAGACACATCAGCGCGACGCCTTCCTGGCTGGACAGCGAGAATTCCTGGATCAAGCCTTCCACTCCGCCGCCGCTACGCTTGCCGCGCAGCTTCTTGACGAGGCCGGCAGCCATCGCGTGCACCTTTTCCAGGTTGGGCACGCGGGCCTGGCCCAGCAACAGCGGCACGCATTCGGGTTCGGGACGGCGGTAGGCGGCGGTGATGGCAGCCCGCAGCACGGACTGCGGCTGCACGTCCTGGCCGAACTCATAGAACGGCGGCGTGGCCGCGGAATGCGCTTCGGAAGCGTCTTCTTCGCCAGCGGGATCTGCGCTCAGGTGGGACATCTCCGCGGGAAGATGGCCACGCTCGATCTTGTCCAGGTAGGAAAGGATCGCCTGCTTGTGCAGCCAATGAGGCGTGCAGTTGAGCTTGTGGGCGGCGGCCTTCAGGCGGTCGCGGAGTGCGTCATCGACTTTGACGCCAAGGGTCGTGCTGGCCATAAGAGATTGCTTCCTGTCGCATGGCAAAGGTGTAACTGGGCCCATTTGGAACCCAGTATCGGTAGGACCGTATGCTAGACAGGTTGCAACCGCGTTTGTATTAAGGTTAACCCTAGGTTAACCACTTGAGATGGCAAGGTTTCCGAGTAAACCCCGCCCGGTCATTCCTTCAACGCGGAGCAGCCCATCATCTGGACCGATCCCGAGCCAGCGGGGGGCTGCCCCCGGATGGCGGACGCCATGACGCCCGCCAGGCTCACCACGGCGCGTTGCTGTGCGGCAATCAAACTGGAAACGGCGTCATCCGGAACAGACTCGGTCACCACGCTGCGGCAAAGCAGACCCGCGCCCTTGGTGTTGACCGGCCGCACACGCCACGTCGCGTCCAATTGCGCCATGCTGCCCGATACCATTTCGAAGCGCTGCACGTCCGTCTGCACGCGCCAGATCGGCGCTCCTGCCCC
Source organism: Achromobacter sp. (assembly GCA_032015805.1). Lineage (GTDB taxonomy): Bacteria > Pseudomonadota > Gammaproteobacteria > Burkholderiales > Burkholderiaceae_B > Achromobacter. The sequence continues at coordinate 7,121 of DALZRX010000129.1, read as the reverse complement.
CGGCTTGACCATCTGAACGTCCAGCGCACCCAGATCGCGTTTCAAGGCATCGGACAGGGCGTTGCGCAGCTCGTCGCCCAGCGGCGAGCTCCATCGCTCTGAATACAGGGCGGAAATGCTGCCGTCGCCGGTGCGCACCATGAGCTGCGGCTGGTCGGCCTGGGTGGACAGCGTGACCGGTTGGACCTCGATCAGGAACGAAGCCGACCCCGGCGCGGCGCCGGGCGTCCCCGATCGTTCCGGCGTCTGCAGCGTGTAGTAATGGACGGGCGGCGACGTCCCGCAGGCTGCCAGCGCGCCGGACAGCGCGAGCACAGCCAGCGCGGCGCGGGCGCGTCCGTTGCGGGACAAGGTTGCGAAGCAAGAGAGTCGGCTATTCATGAGCGTCTAGTTCCTGACTGGGCCGGCGCCCGGGATGGGGTCTTCGCCTCTGCCGCGCAAAAGCGCTTCGGGGTTGGACTGCAGGAAGTCGGCCAGCGCACGCAGCGAACGCGCCGCGCGGCTCAGTTCCTGCATCGCCCTCTCGGTATTGACGGGCAGCGAGGCATCGGAGGCCAGCAGCGAATTGATGTTCGCCATCGAGTCCTTGGCCGCCTTGAGCGCCTTCTGCGCTTCGGGCGCCACCTGCTTGTCCAGGCGGTTCATCAGCTTGGACGTGCTGGCCAGGGTCGCGCGCAGGTCGTCGCCGATCTTGTCGAACGGAATCTTCTCGATCTTCGCGACGATGTTGGTCACCTGCTGCTGGAGCTGATCCAGATTGCCCGGCACCGTCGGGATCACTGCGGGCTCGGACATCTGGAATTCGACCGGCTTGGCGTTCGGGAAATCGTCCAGCACCACGTAGAGCTGGCCGGTAAGCAGGTTGGCCGTGCGCAGTTGCGCACGCAGCCCATGCTTGATCATCACGCCCAGCAACCGGCCGCCGGCGACGTCGCCGTCCTTGAGCGCACGCTCTCGCACCTCTTCGTAGACGCGGCCCAGCCGTTCGGGATACAGCGTGGCGTCCACGATCGAGTAGAAGCGTTTGGAGGTGGGGTCGAAGTCCAGCGTGATCTGCGTGACGTCGCCCAGCGTGATGCCATTGAAGTCAATCGGCGCGCCTACAGCCAGCCCGCGAATCGATTGGTCAAAGCGCATGCGGATCGGGAAGGCTTCGCCGTCCGGATTGGCCTTGGCTGCGGCCTCAGTGGGATACAGGTCGAAGTTGGTGTCGGCCTGCGCGGGCGCATCGCCGTCGCGTGCAGTCTGCACGGGCGCAAACGCGACACCACCCACCGCCATGGAAACGAGCGACTGCGTGCGGACCTTCAAGCCATCGGCGTTGACGCTGAAGTCCACGCCACTGGCGTTCCAGAAGCGCGTGCCGCTGGTGACGAACTTGTCATTGGGCGCATCGACAAACACCTCGACGTTGACCGCGCTGCCGTTCTCATCCAGGGCATAACCAATCACGCGGCCCACATTGATGCGGCGGAAATACACAGGCGAACCGATGTCCAGCGAGCCCAGGTCCGACGCCTTGAGCATGAAGCGTTTGCCCGCGCGGTCATGGGTGACGGCAGGCGGCACCTCAAGGCCTTCGAATGTCAGCTTGGTGGCGCGATTGGCGCCGTCCTTGCCCTCCTCCGCGTCCACGCCGATGTAGGCGCCCGATAGCAAGGTGCCCAGCCCGGACACACCGCTCACGTCGAGCCGCGGCCGCACCACCCAGAAGTTGGTGCCCTCGCGCGCCAGGTCCGAGACTTCCTTGGCCAGTTCGGCTTTCACGACCACCTTGCTGCGGTCGGAATTGAAGCCGATGGATTTGACCGTGCCGATGTTCACGTCCTTGTAGCGAAGCTGGGTCTTGCCCACTTCCAGCCCTTCGGCGGTATTGAACGAAATCGAAATGTCGGGCCCGGCCTGCAGCCAGGTGCGCACGACGAGTGACAGGCCCATCAGGGCGGCCACTACAGGCACCAGCCAGATCCATGAGATGCGGCTCTTCTTCTTGCGCGAGATCGCGGGTGACGCGAACTTCTCTTCACCAGATCCGGGTGCTTGCTCGGACATCTACTATTTCCTTTTTTGAGCGGAAAACAACGGCGGGAGGCCTTTCCTAGCCCACTTCCTTGCCGGCGACGGGAGCCCGCGCGTGCCGGCCCTCCACCGGCGCTGATTCGATTTCGGTTTGCCCATCCAGGTCCCAGCTTCGGCGCAGGTCAAAGCTCATGGCCGCGAGCATGGTCAGGATGACGACCACGCCGAACGCGGCGGCGCCGGCGCCGGCACTGATCTCCATCAGGCCCTGGAAGTCCGCCAGGGCCGCCAGCAATATAACGACAAATACATCCAGCATGGACCACTGGCCAATGAATTCAACCATCTGATACAACCGCGTACGCGGCCGCAGATTGGTTGTGCTACGCCACTGTTCGGTCAGCAGCAGCAGGATCAGTGCAAGCAGTTTGGTAAGCGGCACCGCGACGCTCGCAATGAATACGATCAGCGCGATGTCCCACGAGCCCATCTGCCACAGCTCCACGACGCCACCCAGGATGGTGTGCGCGCTGTCGCCCAACAGCGAGCTGACGTTCATGACGGGAAGCACGTTCGCGGGAATGTAGAACACCACCGCGGCCAGGAGCAGCGCCCAGGTGCGCGCGATATGGTCTGGCTTGCGGTAATGCACCACTGCGTCGCAGCGCACGCAATGGTGGTGCGCTTCAGGATCGGCGTCGCGCGGCAAGGCCTGCACCTGGCCGCAGACGTGGCAGCCGGTCAGGACGACATCGGGTCCGCTATCCGGGACGTGCACGGGCGCCACATCGACCGATTCGGCATACCGCCACAACACGTGCGGCGAAAGCTTGCCCAGCATCGTGAGCAGCACGGTCAGGACGCCGAAAGCCGCCAGACCGATGCCCGGCGCAACCGCCGCCATGCCCGCGAGCTTCACCACCGCCACCAGCACGCCCAACAGGAAGACCGGCACCATGCACCACGGGCGCAGCGCGCCCAAGAGGCGCATCGCCCCGTGAAAACCCACCGGCTCCCGGTGCTGGGATAACGGGCCCAACACCCACAGCAACAAAGTGAGTTGCAGCAGCGGCAGCACGAAGCCAGCCAGGCCGGTCATGATGGCGACCACCCAATGGCCCTGCCGCCAGGTAATGGAAATGGCATCCAGCAGTGAAGCCTGCTGGACGATGCCCTGCACCGACATCGAAGCGACCGGGTAGGCATTGGCCACCCCGAACACGATCAGGGCAGTGATGGCGAGCGCCAGCCAATTGGACAAAGTAAGCCCGCTGTAGCGCCAGAGCACGGCGCCGCAGCGGGCACAATTGGCGGTCTCACCAGGATCGAGCTGATGTCGGCGATAAATGCTTGCGCAATGTTCGCACTCGATCAGCGGCTGGCGGTCCGCGGTCATCAGTCGACGAGTTCGACTTCCTGCTTGTCCGGCGCGTCCGACGAAGGCGGCTTGCCGCTATCGTCAAAGTCCAGCGTAACCTTGCCCGCCTCGTCCAGATCGACCGTGACCGAGCCGCCGTCGACAAGCTTGCCAAACAGCAGCTCGTCGGCCAGCGCGCGCCGGATGGTGTCCTGGATGAGACGTTGCATGGGACGCGCGCCCATGAGCGGATCGAACCCCTCCTTGGCAAGGTGTTCACGCAGGCGCGTGGTGAATACGGCTTCCACGCGGCGCTCGTGCAGCTGGTCTTCAAGCTGCATGAGGAACTTGTCCACCACGCGCATGATGACCTCGTGGTCCAGCGCGGCAAAGGGAATGATCGCGTCCAGGCGATTGCGGAATTCCGGCGTGAACATGCGGCGGATTTCCGCCATTTCGTCGCCGACCATCCGCGAATTCGCAAAACCGATCGACGGACGGTTCAAGGTCTCGGCGCCCGCGTTGGTCGTCATGATGACGATGACATTGCGGAAGTCCGCCTTGCGGCCGTTGTTGTCGGTCAGCGTGCCGTGGTCCATGACCTGCAGCAGGATGTTGAACACATCCGGATGCGCCTTTTCGATTTCGTCGAGCAGCAGCACGCAGTGCGGCTGCTTGGTGATGGCCTCGGTAAGCAGGCCGCCCTGGTCGAAGCCCACGTATCCCGGCGGCGCGCCGATCAGGCGCGACACCGCATGGCGCTCCATATACTCGGACATGTCGAAGCGCAGCAATTCGACACCCAGCGTGAACGCCAGTTGGCGTGCGACCTCGGTCTTGCCCACGCCCGTCGGACCGGACAACAGGAAGGCGCCGATCGGCTTTTCCGGCTTGCCCAGACCCGACCGTGCCATCTTGATGGCGGCCGACAACGCGTCGATGGCGCCGTCCTGGCCGAACACCACCGTTTTCAGGTCACGGTCCAGCGTGGCGAGCTTGCTGCGGTCGTCGTTGGAGACGGACTGCGGCGGA
>DALZRX010000129.1:0-2703 GCA_032015805.1 Achromobacter sp. | reverse complement strand
GATGTCGACCTTGCCGATCACCTTCTTCTGGCGCGAACGCGGCAGCAGACGCTGCGCGGCGCCGGCCTCGTCGATCACGTCGATGGCCTTGTCGGGCAGGTGGCGGTCATTGATGAAGCGGGCCGACAGCTCGGCGGCAGCAGACAGCGCCGCAGCCGAATAGCGCACGCTGTGGTGCTCTTCGAAGCGGCTCTTCAGGCCGCGCAGGATCTGCACGGTCTGTTCGATGCTGGGCTCGGGCACGTCGATCTTCTGGAACCGGCGCGACAGCGCGTGGTCCTTTTCGAAGACGCCGCGGTATTCGGTATAGGTGGTGGCGCCGATACACTTCAACTGCCCGGACGACAACGCCGGCTTGAGCAGGTTGGAGGCATCCAGCGTGCCGCCCGATGCGGAACCGGCGCCGATCAGCGTGTGGATTTCGTCGATGAACAGGATGGCATCAGGGTTGCCGCGGATCTGCTTGAGCACACCCTTCAGACGCTGTTCGAAATCGCCGCGATACTTGGTGCCGGCAAGCAATGCGCCCATGTCCAGCGAATAGACCTGGGCGGCCTGCAGGACTTCGGGCACTTCGCCGCGCGTGATGCGCCAGGCCAGGCCTTCCGCGATGGCGGTCTTGCCCACGCCGGCCTCGCCCACCAGCAGCGGATTGTTCTTGCGGCGGCGGCACAGCACCTGGATGACGCGCTCGACTTCGTGCTCGCGACCGATCAGGGGATCGATGCGGCCCGCCAGCGCGGCGGCATTCAGGTCGGTGGCGTACTGATCCAGCGGCGACTGACGCGAGTCGCCCTGCTCTTCACCATTGGGCTGTTGCTCTTTCTGCACGGCGGCGGACTCCACCTGCGGCTGTTTGGTAATGCCATGAGACAGGAAATTGACCACGTCCAGGCGCGTGACCCCCTGCTGTTGCAGGTAGTACACGGCATGTGAGTCCTTTTCGCCGAAAATGGCCACCAGCACGTTTGCGCCCGTAACGGGCTTCTTGCCCGTGCCGCCAGCGGAAACATGCATGATCGCGCGCTGGATGACGCGCTGGAAACCCAGCGTGGGTTGGGTGTCGACTTCGGCGCCGCTTGGAATCACCGGAGTGTTTTCCGATACGAACTGGCGCAGGTTACGGCGCAGATCGTCCAAGTTGGCCGCGCAGGCGCGCAGGACCTCGACTGCCGAAGCATTATCGAGCAGTGCCAGCAGCAGATGCTCGACGGTAATAAATTCGTGCCGGGCCGAACGGGCCTCGACGAAAGCCATATGCAGGCTGACTTCAAGCTCTTGAGAAATCACGCTTCCTCCGTAACGCATCGAAGCGGGCTAATACACGATTCATATTCTATGCCGATCATGGCGTAACGCCAGCGATTTCAAAAACCACACTGTCGTGCCGGCCATGTGTATCCATGACGGTTAGCGTATACCGGCCGTCGTGCGCCAGCACCAAATTAAACGGATGACCCGAAGCGCCATGACTTGCGACACGACCGTCGAGCATCCACCAGACTTCGCCCTGCGCGCCCTGGACATCGACGTCCAGCGCAACTTGCTGCATGCCGGGCACAGGCCGCAGCACCGAACCATTGGCCACGCCGCCGAGCCGCAAGGGCCCCCGCGTGGCGTCGGCATAGCCGGCAAACGAGGGCGGCGCCGTTTCATTGAGCATCCAGGCCGCCCGCTGTTCGGGACACGCGCCCGAGGGCTCGCTGCCCAGCCTGTAACCCAATGGCCAGCAAGTCACGACCGCCTGCACCGTTTCGGGCCTGACGCGGACCTGCTGGGCGCCTTCCGGCAACGCCGCCACAATATCCTGCAGTAGCGGCGCCGCCACATTCGCCCCGAAAAATCCCGGGTTCGGCGTACCGTCGGGCCTGCCGACCCATACGCCGATTGTCCATCTGTCGGTCACTCCGACCGCCCAGGCGTCCCGGAATCCGAAACTGGTCCCGGTTTTCCAGGCCAATTGCCGGCCTGGACTGCCCGACTGGTAGAACGGCCGGTCAGGGTGTCCACCGCCTTCGAGGATATCCCGCACGATCCAGGCCGCGCCAGGACTCATCATACGGGACTCGACAAGGGGCTGCTCCGCCCTGAGCCGGGGCCGCCCCGAGATGCCGTCCCGGGCCAACGCACGATACGCGCCGACCAGTTCTTCCAATGTGGTGCCGCCCCCGCCCAAAATCAAGCTCAGATTCGGTTCGGCCCCCGCAGGCATTCGTAACTTCACGCCTCCCGCCAGCATGATCGAGGCAAAACTTGCAGGACCGACACGATCCAGCAGGTCGACGGCTGGCACATTTAGCGACCGCTGCAAGGCCTGCGCCACGCTCACCGGCCCGGCAAACGCCGCCTGGAAATTGCCTGGCGCGTAGCCGCCAAACGACATCGGCGCGTCCATCAGCAGGCTTTCCGAATGGATCAACCCCTCATCCAGGGCCTGCGCGTACAGAAAGGGCTTTAGCGTCGAACCCGGCGATCGCACGCCCCGCACCATGTCCACATGGGAATAGCGGGAATCATCGGAAAAATCCGCCGAGCCCGCGTAGGCCTTGACCTCCAGGGAATCGTTATCCATCACCAGCACGGCCATCGACACCTTGGGCGGAAGGTTATCGACCCGATCCAGCAACATTTGTTCCACCGACGCCTGCATGTCGGCGTCCAGCGTGGACGTGACCAGCGGCGGCCGCCCGCCCGCGCGGCGCG
>DALZRX010000128.1:0-9566 GCA_032015805.1 Achromobacter sp. | reverse complement strand
GTGTCGATCGGCGCAGGATCGCTCGATACCGTGCTGGCGCGCTATGCTGCCGCGGCCGGCGTGCAGATCGTCTACGACCCCGCCTGGCTGGCTGGCCGCCAAAGCCCGGGCATCTCGGGCGAGATGAACGTCCAGCAAGGTTTCGACCGCCTGCTCGCGGGCACCGGCTACCGCGCCGCCCCCGGGGCGGCCGGCACGTTCGTCCTGCAGGCCGCGCCGCAAGGCGGAGTCACCCAACTGGCGCCCGTGACCGTCACCGGAGCGGCAGAACGCGCCACCAGCGAAGGCTCGGGTTCGTACACCAGCAACGCCGTCACGATCGGCAAGGGCACGCAGACCCTCAAGGAGATTCCGCAATCGGTGTCGGTCGTCACCCGCCAGCAGCTCGATGACCAGAACCTCAACAGCCTGTCGGACGCCATGCGTAATGTGACCGGCATCACCGTCGAAACGCTGTCGAGCGGCGGCAATATGTCCTCGTTCCTTTCCCGGGGCTACGCGCTCGATTCGATCCAGGTGGACGGCATGCGCGCCCCGGCAGGAGCCGGCAACCTCTCGGCGGGCTTCGACCTCGCCATCTACGATCGCATTGAAGTGCTGCGCGGCCCGTCCGGCCTGTATCAAGGCACCGGCGAGCCGGGCGGCAGCGTCAATCTCGTGCGCAAGCGTCCGCTGGAGGAATTCGCCTTCGGTGCGCAAGCCAGCGTCGGATCCTGGGATTACTACCGGGCAGTGGCCGATCTGAGCACGCCTTTTGACGCCGAGGGCAAGTTGCGCGGCCGCTTCATCGCAGCCTACGAAGACCGCGGTTCGTTCGTCGACCGGGTGAGTTCGGAGCGGCCAACGCTCTACGGCATCATCGAGGCCGATCTCACGCCGCAGACCACGCTGGCGGCCGGCATCACGCATCAACGCTCCCGCATCAAGCCTGCGTTTGGCCTGCCCGCGTATGCCGACGGCACACTGCTCGACGTGCGCCGCGGCACCAATCTCAGCGCGGACTGGAACCTCATCAAAGAAGAAACCACCGAGATCTTTGCGGATCTGGCGCACCGGCTCGACGGCGGTGGCACGGTGAACGCAAGCGTGTTCCATCGCGACACCGATACCCCGACGCGCCTGACCACCTGGCCCAACCGCGCCGTCGATCCGCTCACCGGCAACAGCAACGTCATCGCCTGGTCGTATCGCAATCACTGGAAGACCACGGGCGCGGACGCCCACGTGAACCTGCCTATCGAAGCGTTCGGCCGCGAGCACAGCCTGCTGGTGGGCACCGATTACAGCTACACGCGCAAGGAGTTCACTTACGGCGGCGGCGCGGTGTTCCCGACCAACGTCTTCGATCCGGCCACCGATATCCCCCAGCCCGAAATGGAGCAGGTCAACGGCAATGACGGCCGCACGAGCGAGTTCGGCCTGTATACGCGTGCGAACATCCAGGCGACCGACCACTTGAAGTTCATCGCGGGCGCCCGCTTGTCCTGGTGGAAAAACGACGCGCGCAACGCCAACCAGTACTTTGGCGACTTCAGCCAGACCACGACGCGCATCTCCGCCCGCCCCTCGCCGTATGCCGGCCTGGTGTACGAATTCACGCCGCAGGTGTCCGGCTACGCAAGCTACACCAGCATCTTCCAGCCGCAGACCGAAATCGACGCGCAAGGCAACACGCTGTCGCCGCGCGTGGGACGCCAGATCGAAACGGGCCTGAAAGGCGCGTTCATGGACGGCGCGCTCAATGCGCATGCCGCGCTGTTCCAGATCGTGGACCGCAACCGGGCGATGAGCGACCTGAACAATCCGATGTATTCGGTGGCGGCCGGCAAGGTGCGCAGCCAGGGTTTCGAGACGGAGATCAGCGGTTTGCTGCTGCCGAATTGGGACATCGTGGCGGGCTACGCCTACACGCAGACCAAGTACCTCGAGGCGGCCCAAGGCACCGAGGGACTCTCGTACAGCACGGTCACCCCGCGCCACGCCATCAACCTATGGACCCGCTACCGCTTCACCGAGCCGGCGCTGCAGGGTTTCAGCGTGGGTACGGGCGTTCGCTGGAACAGCGGCAACTATCTGCAAAGCGGCAACGTGCGTTGGGAACAGGGCAGCTATGCCCTCGTCTCGGCCCAGATCGGCTATCGCTACAACCGCCATGTCGAAGGCACGCTCACGGTCGACAACCTGTTCGACCGCAAGTACTACGAGAAACTCGGCGGCGCCTCGCGGCAGAACTACTACGGCCAGCCGCGCAGCGTGATGCTGACGCTGCGGTATCAGTACTGAGGCGGGATGGCGGGCACGGCGGGGGAGTAGTTTTAGATGCCGCCCCAGTTCGCCGCCGACAGGGCCGTCATGCATGCCGAACGCCTCGACGGCGTTCGGCTGCAACCCGAGCGGAATGCGCGCGTTCTCACGTACGCAATTTGGTGTATGGCGCAGTCAATTCAGCCGTGAAAAAGTCGCAATACAAAATTCATATTGCGCGACTTACCTAGTAGCGGCGTATATCCGATCAGCGAAAAACCTCAGAGTTTTGAACAGCTTCGCATTCTGCCCACATGGGGGCTTCTCCCTGATCAACTCCGATCCGCAACACTATTTAAAGTGGAGCATATATGCGTGCTTCGAGCCTTCTCTCACAGACTATTCGCACTGACGATGGTCCTGTTCGGTCAAGCCTATGCCGCGTCCTCAACCTCCGATTGTGGAGCACCCGGAAGGATGGACGGAGCCAATCGCGCGGTGGTGTATCGGGAATTTCCCGACAAATCGATGGTGATGAAAGCCCCCTTGAACGTAAACCCCGATGGGGGCCAGCGGTCTTACACCGTCGGTGATCACGGATTCACATACATTGCAAACGGCCTAATGAGCAAGAAAGCAGATGGATGGAAAAAATGTGAAGGAGCCGAATGTCGGAGCGCATTCCTTGAGATCGAAAGACTGGATTTCGGACCGGGTTCTCCTGAAATGTGTTCGTTCGCGATGGAGGTAGAACCCTTGCACGCCGGCCGGCAACTTATTGATTGCGGTAGCGGGTCCGCGAAGATCATCGGCAATGGCAAGGGCAGGCTAAAGCGGGGAGCGATGGTTGAGACCGTGACCGGAGAGTCGCTTCAGACCTATGTCTCAATGACTTCTCTCAAGCACACCATTGATGGCAAGGCTGCCTATCTTGATTCCGAAACCGTCCCAATTGTCGTTACTCCGGATACCAAACTATTGGGGCGCGTCGTCTTGGTTCGTGGCGAGGGCTTCCACGATACCTACGGTGTCATCGGAGACTATGGGAAGAAATTTGGCGAGGGATCAATCGCTCTGCATCAGCTGTTACTGAAAAATCAAATCACCCCACAGAAATCCGGACCAATCCCACCGGATCGGCGTTGCGGAGTCGAGGAGAAGGTGGAAGCTCCATTTCTCTCCCGTCCAGATTTACCCGGTGACGACTGCAAGGCAGGACACAGCGTGGCGTCTGCAACCGACATTCGTGCCTACAAGAATATCGATAAGAATCTGGAATTCCTGATATTGCCCGTTTGGTTTCCCGGCACCGAAAAGACAACCACGACTTCGGTCACAGTCACCAACTCGTCCATCGCCCAACTGGCAGCGAAGGCCGGATATTCAGAAGACAAGATAAATCAGATGTTTGCGTGCTTACCATAGCTACCGTTCTAAACGCTGCAGATAAGGGGAACCATATGCCCGGATCCGTAGAGAAGGTCTTGGACGCCGCCCGCTCCGAATGGCATTACTGGGGCGATTCAACTTGGGATCTCGTTCGAGGAAAAGAGAGGATTGAGCACACCGATAAGGATCCCGAGTACGCTGACTACGTACTCAAGAAGTATTGCGCGTTCGTTCCCGGAGGCAATGGCGCGGACCTTGTATCGATCATGAACGATGATTGGGCTTGGTCTGCGGTCGGCATGTCGCGGGCGCTTCAAATCGCAGGCTACACGAAAGGTGAATTTCCTTTCTCGGCGCGACATAGTGATTACATTAGACATTTTGTCGCCGCGCGCAAGACCGGGCAAACCGGTGCAAAGTTTCTTGCATACAGGCTGAACGAAAAAGGGGGAGAACCCGCGCCGGGCGACCTAGTAGCTTACGCACGCCCGCCCAAAGGAAAATCCCTGACATCGCAGCAAGCCGCAACGCGTTTCGATTCCACCAAGAAATACAACAGCCATTGCGATGTCGTGGTTGAGGTTCGCGACAACGAGATAGACGTCATCGGTTTCAACGTCAAGAACTCCGTTACGCTGAAGACCCTTCGACTAAGCCAACACGGCCATATAGATGATCAAGAACATCTCTGGTTCGCCGTACTTAAGCGCCAGTGATTTAGACGACTGATAAATCTTTCCTGCCTGAGGGGCAAGTGAACCGCGCCCGTTTTCGTCGCGTGGCCCTCTTTGCGCTGGCACTCAGGCGAACATCTTGGAAACCGCCCGCCGCCCCCGGCGGCGGTACCACCACGTCAGCCCCGCCCACACCAGCGCCCAAGCGCCCAGGATGGCGGCCATGAACGGCCAGAAGATGAACGTGGAAACATCGTCCCAACCGGGCGCTGTACGCTTCAGCCCGATGGGCGCGTTGATTTCCAGTTCGATCCGTTCACCCTGCAGCGCCGGGCCGGCCTCCTCCACCGTGAAGGTGAGATGCGACGTGCCCTTCGCCAGCATCGGGAAAGGCGGCGCGTTCTCGAGCAGCGCGCCGTCGGCATGGCTTTCGGGCCAGAGCTTGCGGTAGAAGTGCGTGGCGCTGGCGCCGCTGCGTGGCGCGGCGGCCACCACGACGTCCAGTTCCTTGCCATCGCGCACACGGATCCGAACCGGCTGGCCGGGGTTGACGAAGTGCGGCGCGGCGCCGGGCGCGCCCACGCGCGTCGTGGATTCCCCCAATTCTGGCCGTTCCGTGCCCATCGGGCCACCGAAGCGGGCCTCCATCCACAGAGGCGCTTCGCGGATGCGGTACACCTCGGCGTGCGCCGTCTGACCGGGCGCAAGTGTGATCGGCGTCAGCGTCGCGTCCGCGGACAGCACATACCGCAGCATGCCCGCGGCGAACCACGCCATGGCGGCCAGCCAAAGCACCCAACCCGCCGCCAGGGACATCTTGAAGAACTTGCGCCACATGTCGTGCCATCCAGATCCGTTATCGGCGGCATGGTGCCGTCGTCCTAACCCCGCTTGCCAAACAGCATGGCCAGGCCGAACAACGCGCCAAGCCCGCCCACCACCGCCAGCGATATCGACGGTTCGGCCAGGTTCAGCGCCATGATGGCCGACCCCGCGCCCAGGGCCGTGATCGCGGCCCCCACGAGACGCCCGCCCGTCGATCCGTAGAAATGCGTGCGGCGCGCGGCCGCGGTGCCCGCCGGCTGCCGCTTCTGCCACGCAGCCAGCGCCGCTTCAAAATCCCGGAGCAGCCTTTCCCGGCTGGGCAGGTCCACCGGGCTGACCAAGAGCGTGGGCAGGCCGGGGCGGATCAGCTTCAGGTAATCGTCCGTCCCCCAACTGCTCAGATCGGCAAAGGCAATGGGTGACCGGCGCGAAAACTCCAGGCCCTCCGGCGTCACCCTGACGGCGTTGCGCGTGGGAAAACCCCTGAACGCCACAAGCGGCGGCACCAGCAGGCCCAGCACCGCCAGCGCAGCGCCCAATCCGATCGGCCCCCGGTTCAGCACCACCAGCATGAAGCTGCCCGCCGCCAGCACGAATGCCAAGGGCACCGACAATTGATGCCATCGCGTGTAGACCGACGCCTGGATCCCTTCTTTGCTATTCATGCTTGCCGCCCATGCCGATCTGTTGTTCGGAAATCATTCGCTGAACTACTGGCTCAGTTGTTTGCTTTTATCAGGTTGGACCCGTTTCCGCCCATCGGCAGCGAGCGGATGTCGGGCATGCGGTCCGGGTCGGGCCAATATTCAACCTTGATGACCGCTTCCTGGAAGATGTCATCATCGACCAGCACCTCGGTGCGCAACACCGCGCAGCCATTGCTGACGTGGAACTGCACCGATTCCTCCCAAGGCTTGCTCGTAAATTCAATGGATTGGCTCCGGTCCTTGCGTATCCACCGCCAGGCATCGGCCCACCCCGGGCGCGACGCCATGTTATCCACGTACGAGTCCACGCGGTCGGCCCAGGTTTCCGACTTGGGCCTGCCTTGCACAAGCTGCGCATTGGAGGGGCCGCGCGGTTGCAGGTCGGGGTCGTCCGAGCGCATCGACCCTTTGCTGGACACCACGGCGCTGACGCCCTCACCCACCAGCTTCAGGTTGTAGGCGTAGTCGCTGTGTTCGGTATAGCCGGGCATCACCACTTCCAGCACCAGCCGGTCGCGGCCGAACACTTCGCCTTGCCACAGGCCCTTCCAGTCCAGCGTCACGCGCACGCCGAACACCGCGCGGTTGAACGCGTACAGTTCTTCCTCACGGTTCTCAAACAGCGGGCGGTCCTCAACGTTCTCAAACTCCGCTGAGCGCATGCAGCATCGGGTATACCAAACTTCCAGCTCGCTGTCCTTGGCGCTATCGCCCCAGAACTTGAAATACAAACCGGCCGCGAGCAGGCACAAGCCCAGCACGATCCAGCCCCAGACCGGAATGCCCAGCAGCACCGTGCCGCCGCTGGTCAAGCCGACCATCGCGCTGCCGAAGCCCCCCGCCCCTGCCACCACGCCGGCCGCGCTGAAGGCGCCGCCCAGGCTGACCAGCGCCGTGGCCACGCCGGTCAGGCCAGACAGCAACAGGAACATCGACGACGTCGCATACGCGCCGCCCGCCTCGTAGTTCTTTACGTCGTACTGGTCCACCGCGCTGAGCGCGTTGTTGGTGCCGTCGACAAACGTCGCCGCGGCGGCAAACACCGCGCCCGCCGTACGCACCGTGGCCAGACGCAGGTTCAGGGTCAGGTTCATCGAGTACGCGGTATTCGTGCCCACGCGCGCGCCAATCGCGCCCGCCGTCGCTTCGATCGCCACGCTGCCCACGCCCAGCACGCCCGAGGTGATGCCGAACCACGCCTTTCGCGCCGCCTTCGCATCGCCAATCGCATCGGCCTTCTTCAAGTCCGACACCGATGTATACAGGGCCACCAGCGTCAACACGCCGGTCGCGCTGGCGTTCTTGCCGTCCCGCGTCTTGGCCCACTTGACCAGGCCCGCGAGCGGCGACATCGTGGGCGCGGGCAAGGCCAGCACCCTGGGCGGCGCAGGCAGGGACAGTTGCGGCGAGGCCGCGGGGCGCGAGCGCGGCGGTTCATTGGCGGCCGCGTTCAGTTGCGCATCGACCTCCTCGGGGATGATGTAGTTGATGGTCAGCGGGGTGGACCGCTCGGCCTGCGTGCCGATCCATCCGGCCTGCATGTGCTTGTTTGCGTACAGCCCGCCCCCGCCGCCCACCGTGACCGAGGTCAGGTTCGGCTCCCAGACGATCTGGTGCATGTCCGCAATCATCCGCGGCAGCGTCGTCGTATGCGTGCGCACCGCCATCACGATGTTCATGCGCGCCGACATCGTCAACGTGACGCGCGCCGCGACCCGTTCGGCGATCGGGTCGCCCGACAAGGTCAGGCGCAGAAGCTGCGTCGCCATATAGCGGCCAATCGCCGTGCCCGCCGCACGCATGGGCGGCAGTTGCCCCTTGGCCGCCCGCGCCTGGATCCACTCGTTGTAGCTCTTGACCATCTTGCGCAGGTTGGACACCTGCTTGGAGATCACCTTGCCTTTGCCTTCCCGGTTCAGAAAGGCCAGCAGCTCCCCGTCATTGGCAGCCAGCGATCGCCAGATCGCCTCGTACGTGCCCTCCAGCATGTCTTCGTCTTTCAGCGAGTCATCGATGGCCTTGTGCTCGCTCTCGACCGCGCCTGCGCCGTCCACGCACATCGCCATGTCGTCTTCCAGACGTTCGCCAGCGGCGGCGTCCTTGGGCGAATACGCCTTGCACGCCAGCCAGAACGTATCGCGGCCATACCACCAGGCCCAATCCTTGCCCGCGCCCTCGATCTTCTCGCGCATGCGGGCAATGGCGGCCTTGTTGTCGCTCAGCGTCTTCGCGACCTTGCCGGTATCGATGCGCTCGCGCATGCGCTTGTATTCGTCGCTGGACGAGTCCATCTGCTTCTGCAGGCCGTCAACGATCTGCGCCACAGCCACTTCGCGCAACCGCGTGGGTTCCAGATGATGCTCGGCCAGCTCACCCATGCACTTGTTGCGCCAGGTGGAAATATCGGCCAGCACCCCGACCGGATCGCGCAGCGCCAGCACAACGCCGCCCTTGGGCGTCATCTGGCGCATCTTGCCCGCCATCGCCGCGCCTTGCCCGCCAAACAGGCTCACGCCGGGGGTCAGCGTGTTGGAAAACAAGGTCGCCGCGCCGGCGGCATCGCGGAACTCGACGGAATGCTTGGCCAGGTTTTCGCCGTCGTCCGCCACGCGATAGCCCGTTTCGGGCTTGGGGTAGCCCCCCGCCCAGACTGCCTTGGCGTCCAGCTCCACCATGACCTTCTTGCGCCAACGATCATTGCGCGCCAGTTCGCGGCGGATATCCTGCGTCCACCATACGCGCGAATAGCCCACCCACACGCTGCGCGACGCGTTCGCGGGCGCCTCGACGTTGATCAGCGCGGACTCCAGGCCGTGGCCTTCGCGCGTGCACGTGAACGTGGGTTGCTCCGACGGGCGGTCAGCGTCGTCCACCGGCACTTCTTTCATCTGCCCCGTTGCCGTGGCCGCAAACGCGCGCCAGCCGTAGCTGCGCCGCGGGTCCCAGATGTATACATAGCCGGCGGTGATGGCGCGCAGCATGTAGGCGCCCTGGCGCATGGTCTCGTAGTACAGCTCGGGATCCATGTACACGCCGTCGGGCAAATCGTTCTTGCCGCCCGGCACGTACGCAATCCGCATCGGCAGGATGGGCAACCCCGGCCGGCCGCAGAACTTGCCCTTGCAGGGCAACGCGTCGTAGTCAGTCGTCATGCTTGCAGATCCTCCCGCGCCTGCGCCTCTTGCGCAAACCGCTGCCAATCCTCGTCGTCCATGTCCTGCGCGGCATTGCGCAGCCGGCCGCCCTCTTCGTGCACCTCGCGCAGCAAGGTCACGAACGACGGCGCCCGCTCCAGCGGCGCGTCCAGGCGCACACGCCATGCGGCGAACAGGGCCGCATCCTCATCGTCGTCAATGCCGCAGTCCACGGCGGCATCCAGCGCGTGGCGCACCGCGCCCAACACCGACGGGCCCACGCACAGGCCGTTTGCATTCAAACGCTGCAGCACGGCGTTGATGCGGCCCAGGCGCGCCAGACGCGGCCAGTCCGGCGTCACCGTCTGCATCGGACCTGGCACATCGGGCAGCACCTGCCAACGCGCAAAGCCGTCTATCGTCATCCACGTCACGCCCGGCATCCAGGAGGCGGGCACGGTGCCGGCATACAGTTCGCTCTGGTATTGCGTGGTGCGCGGGTCCCAGAAACGCAAGATGCGAACGCGCCCTTGCGCGTCGCGCAAGCGCGCGCGCAACACCAGCCGCCGCGCCACTTCGGCCAGCGGCAGGTC
>DALZRX010000127.1:0-9577 GCA_032015805.1 Achromobacter sp. | reverse complement strand
GCACGGCGGCCTGCTCGTGGCGCACCAGCACGTGGCGCAGGCGCGGCTCGGCGTACAGGGCGTCATACAAGGGCAGGACGGCCCCGCCCGGATACCCGAAGACCGTGTCGACACCGTGCGCAATCAGCGTGTCGAGCAGAATTTTCGCCCCGTTTTCAGGAGCGGTTTCGATGGCGGTTTCGGTGGCGGCCAGGGCGGCGGCGGCGGTGGGGTGCAGGCGATCGTTCATGCTATCCATCTTATTGGGAGTTTCGAAGAATTTTTATCTTCTTTTCCACGGATAACCGGCGAACGGAGTAAATTCATCTTTGATTTGGAGAATTCAAAGAAAATGAACCTGGACAAGTTCGATTTGGCCATTTTGAAGGTGCTGCAGGACAACGCGCGTGCCAGCCTGAACGACATCGGCGCGGCGGTCGGCCTGTCGTCCACGCCGTGCTGGAACCGCATCAAGCGCATGGAGAGCGCCGGGGTCATCCGCGGCTACACCGTGGACATCGACCCGGCCAGCCTGGGCTTCATGGACACGGTCATCGTCCACGTCACCCTGGAAAGCCACAGCGAAGAGACGTTGTACGAATTTGGCCGCGCACTGGCGCAGATTCCGGAGGTGCTGGAGGCCTTCCTGGTGTCTGGCGACTATGACTATTACATCCGCATCGCCGTGCGCGACACCCGTGACTACGAGCGGCTGCTGCGCGAGCAGCTCTACCGCATTCCGGGCATCCGGCACAGCAAATCCTGCTTCGTGCTGCGCCGGCTGAAGGAAACCAAGCTGCCGCTGACTGGACCGGCTGCCTGAGCTCTTGCCGGTGCCGCGCCGCTAGCGCAGCACGTAGTCCACCGGCACCGCGGGTTCGGGCAGGGGCCGCACGCCCAGGCCTTCCAGCAGGTCGATCTCGATCACCCGGGCCAGCGCCGACAGCGGCAGGTCGTTTTCGTCCGCGCCGAAGGGGTCTTCCAGCTCGTCGCCCAGCGCGTCCAGCCCGAAGAACGTGTAGGCAACGATGGTCACCGCGAGCGGCGTCAGGAATTCCAGCGTGCCCACCAGCCCAAAGGGCAGCAGCAGGCAGAACAGCCACGCCGTGCGATGCAGCAGCAGCGAATAGGCGAACGGACAGGGCGTGAACTTGATGCGCTCGCACGCCGCCTGGATGGCGGCGCATTGCGCCACGCGCTGGGTGAGGCCCTGGTACAGGATATCGGTCAGCTCGCCGCGCCGCAGGCAGGCCGCCAGGTCGCGGTTGATTGTCATGAGCAGGGCGTCGGGCACATTGCGGCACCCGGCCAGGGTGTCGAGCTCGTCCTGCTGCACCCAAGGCCGCACCGCCTCGACCATGTCCTGCCCGCGCAGCCGCGCCGCCAGGCCATAGCCGAATCCGATGCAGCGCCGCACCAGCCGCTCCTGCAGGGGATTGGCGGTGCTGGACGCCAGCAGCACGGCGCTTTCGCGCGCCAGGCTGCGCGCCTGCACGACGAGGTCACCCCATTGCTTGCGGGCTTCCCACCAGCGGTCATAGCAGACGTTGTTGCGAAAACCCATGAAGACCGACAGGGCCAGTCCGAAGAGCGAGAACGGCACCGCTGTCAGGTGCGCGGGCGAGAAGAATTGGCGGTGGTACATCCACACCACCACGCAGGAGAGCACCGTGATGACGATGATCCTGCTGAGAATGCGCGGGATGATGGAACCGCGCAGTACAAAGAACAAAGCCAGCGCGGAAGGCCGCGGACGGACGATCATGATGAATGACAGGCAAGGGACAAGGCGGCGCTCACTATACGCCTGTCATCGCGCAAGAACGCCGCCGATATAATCCTGTTTCGTCTCACGCCCCACTCGACTCTCAATGACCACCGAAGACACCCCGATCAAGCCCTGGTACGTTGTCCGCCGCTCCAAGCTGCATGGCAATGGCGTCTTCGCCGCCCGCAAGATTCCCGCAGGCACGCGCATCATCGAGTACGGCGGCAAGCGCATCAGCGCCAAGGAAGCCGACCGCCGCCATCCGACCAATCCGGACGATCCCTTCCACACCTTCTTCTTTGCGCTCAGCTCCGGCCGCGTGATCGACGGCGGCGACGAAGGCAACGACGCGCGCTGGATCAACCATTCCTGCCAACCCAATTGCGAAGCGCAAGAGGGCACGCACGGCAAGCGCGTGTACATCGTGGCGCTAGAGGACATCCCGCGCGGCACGGAACTGTCGTACGACTATGGGCTGGTCCTGGACGGCCGCATCACCAAGTCGCTCAAGGAAGGCTACCGGTGCCTGTGCGGCACGCCGCCTTGCCGCGGCACGATGCTGGCGCTGCCCGCAAAGAAAGCCAAGAAGGCCGACGGCGCCAAGGCCGCCAAGGCCGCCTGAAGGGCAACGGGAGCCAGTCTCCCGTTTTCCGAAGACCACAACTGCAATAAGCATATTCAATCCCGCCCCGCGGACAGGCGTACAATCACCTGGTCGTTAACACGACATGCAGTACGTCTTCAGGGCGGGGTGCAATTCCCCACCGGCGGTATGCCATGCAATGTGGCGAGCCCGCGAGCGCCCGGCCTTCTTGTTGGCCGGGGTCAGCAGACCTGGTGAGAGGCCAGGGCCGACGGTCATAGTCCGGATGAGAGAAGATGTGCCGGCACACACTCGGCTGCCCCGGGCGCGTCTCGCGCCCGCCTGGCCGTATTGCGTTCGGCTGTCGATTAGCCCTGAAACGTTTTTCGCCCATTCCTTTTGCGAGAGCGTTTCAATGTCCACCGTTGCCTTTACCCAGCAGTCCCCCATCCCCAGCCTTGCCTCGCAGCCCTTTGCCGCCCGCTTGCAGCGCGCGCTGCATCATCTGCGCCTGGGCCGTCCCGTCATTCTCATGGACGACTTCGACCGCGAGAACGAAGCCGATCTGATCGTCGCGGCCGACAAGCTGACCGTGCCCGTCATGGCGCAGCTCATCCGCGACGGCAGCGGCATCGTCTGCCTGTGCCTGCCCGGCGAAACGCTGGACCGCCTTGAACTGCCGCCGATGGTCCAGCGCAACCAGAGCCGCTTTGCCACCGCCTTCACCGTGTCGATCGAGGCTCGCGAGGGCGTGAGCACCGGCGTGTCCGCCGTCGACCGCGTCACCACCATCCGCGCCGCCATTTCGCCGTCAGCCGAGGCCGACGACATCGTCAGCCCCGGCCACGTGTTTCCGCTGCGCGCCCAGCCCGGCGGCGTGTTGACCCGCCGCGGCCACACCGAAGGTTCGGTTGACCTTGCCGTGCTGGCCGGCCTGCGTCCGGCTGGCGTGCTGTGCGAACTGATGAACGCCGACGGCACGATGATGCGCGGCGCGTCGCTCGAGCGCTACGCCGCCGAACACGGCCTGGTCGCGCTGACCATCGCCGAACTGGCCGACCATCTGCAGAAGCTGAAGGACGGCCAGGCCGAAGCGATCGACGACGAGGTCCTGGAAATGGCGGCCACCGTCTGACCGGCCGCCAGGGTTGCGCCCGCAATAAGCGCGGGCGCGGCCTGAAGGGGCAGATGGCATAATCCGCGCGACGTTGATACTCGCCTTTTGCCACACCCATGACCGCCATCCCCCAGCCCCGGAAATCGCCGCGCCAGCTCAGATCCCAGCAGACCGTCGATACCATCCTGCAGGCCACGGCTCGCGTTTTGGCCACGCACGGCTATGCACGCACCAACACCAACCTGATCGCGGAAACGGCGGGCGTGAGCGTGGGCTCGCTCTATCAGTACTTTCCGAACAAGAACGCGCTGATCGCCGCGCTGCACGACCGGCACGACAACCAGATGCTGGATGTGATCGATGACGTGCTGAACGGCAACCCGGCGGCCACGCTGCGCGAACGCGTGGGCGCGATCGTGCAGGCCATGCTGCACGCCCATCTGCTGGAGCCGGCGCTGCATCGCGTGCTGGAAAGGGAGTTTCCGCTTTTCGACCTGCCGCACGAGCACAGCCGCGCGGACCAGGACATCCACCGCCGCATGCGGCATCTGCTGGAACTGCACCGCGCCGAGATCGCGCAACAGGACCGCGACCTGGCGACCTATGTGGTGCTGCGCATCATGGAATCGCTGGTGCACGCGGCCGCGTTGGAGCCGCCCGCGGGCTTCACGCCCAAGCAACTGGAAGGCGCCGTGGTCGATGCGGTGATGGGGTATCTGGGCGCGCCGGGAAGCGCCACGCCGCGCAAAACCGCCAAAGCGGCCAAGGCGACCGAGCCGCCCCGCGCCGCCAAAAAGGCAAAGCCGGCGCGCGTCTAGCGCCGGTTTATCAAGCGCGCTCGCGCGCCATTCGGGCCAGGCAGTCCGCCGGACCGCCGGTCACGATGCGCGCGCTGCACGCCAGCATCAGGTTCAAGTTCAGGCCGAAGTCCTCGACGGTGTGCCCCTGGGCGTCGACCATGTGCGACGCGCCGTCGTCAGCCGCCGCCCCCACGGCCACCTGATCGATCAGGGTGCCCGACTGGCTGGTGTAGCCCCACACGGGCTTGCCGCAGGCGATGGCGTAGCCCACCTCGAAGGCCGTGCCCGAATCCGGCTCCGCGCCCCGGAACGGATTCAGGTTCGCCATCACCATGTCGGCGCGGCGGATCAGCGCAACGTTGGCGCGATAGATCCATGCGCCAAGCGCCGGCCCCGACAATTCCGGCGGCGCCGCATTGTCCAGCGGGAACACGCCCTCGAAACCGTAAGTGGCGCACAAGGTCTTGAGACGTTCACCGTGCGCCACGGCGTCGGGCAGAAAGACATCGAAACCCGCCAGGTACACACTGCGCATGGCCCTTACTCCGGATCGGCTACGTTGAAGGCTTCGCCCGTGGCAAAGAAGGAGCCGCCGGCCAGGTAATGCACCGAGCGGCGCGCATCGTCCGGGAAGTGCCAGCGGTTGCCGGAGAAGACTTCCGGCGCCGCCCACGCGGCCACGACCTCGCCGATGAAGAGATCGTAAGCCTGCTGGTTGTGCGGTTCAGAGATGACCTTGCATTCCAGCCAGCCCAGGCAGCCCTCGATGAGCGGCGCGCCGATCTTGCTGGCCTTGAACGTCGTCAGGCCGCTGGCCTGAAACTTGTCTTCGTCGCGCCCCGACTGCGAGCCGACCACCATGGTGGCGCGCGCCTGCGCCCGCGACGGGATGCACAGCGCGAATTCGCCCGAGGCTTCGATGAGCTCGCGCGTCCAGGTGCTTTTGTCGACCACGACCAGCATCTTGGGCGGACTGAAGTCCAGCGGCATGGCCCAGGCCGCGGCCATCACGTTGCGGGCGTCGCCGTGGGCGCTGGTGACCAGCACGGTCGGGCCGTGATTCAAAAGGAGATAGGCGCGGGGAAGGTCGACGGGTTCGATCATGGGCAACTTAGAACATGCCGTTCTTGTTGGCGGGGTTCTCGGGGATCTCCTGGCTTACGTCCCAGTGTTCGACGATCTTGCCGCCTTCGACGCGAAAGATGTCGACCACGGCCTGGCCGCGGTCTTCGGGCGAGTCGCGCCACAGGTTGTGGATCATGACCAGGTCGCCCTCGGCGATGACGCGCTTGATCTCGACGATGGCCTGCGGATGCTGCTCGAAGTAGCGCGGAAAGAAATCGACCATCGGCCCGACACCATCACGCATGTACGGATTGTGCTGGATGTAGTTCGGGCCGACGTACCGGCGCACCGCCTCGTCGACGTCGCGGTCCTGGAACATCATGCGGAAGAACGCGACGGCGATTTCCTTGTTTGATTGCGTCGCGGCCGCAAGCGCCGGCGCAGCCGCCACGCAACTGGAGGCGACCAGCAGACAGGCGGCCAAGGATTTCCACTTCATACGCATACAGGACTATTCAGATGACACCGGCTGGCGGCCTGCCAGTTTACAAACAAACGCGGCCGATGATCAGTATCCGACGGTATAGCGGCGGCGCGAATGCCGGGGCGTTTCGACTTCGTCGGCCAGCGCAATCGCATAGTCTTCCATCGAAATCCAGCTCTTGCCGTCGTCGTCGGCAAGCAAGTGGTCGTCGCCCAGGCGGAACGTGCCGGTGCGCTCGCCCGGCTCGAAGATTGCCGAGGGCGACAGGAAGGTCCAGTTCAGCACTTTTTCCTGGCGCAGCGTGTCCAGGAACACGACGCCCGCGCGGGCTTCGGGCTTGTAGGCGTCCGGGAATTCCGGGGTGTCGATCAGCATCTTGCCGGGGGCAACCAGCAGGCTGCCGGCGCCGCCCACCACCAGAAGGCGCGGCACGCCGGCGTTCTTCACGGCGGCCAGCAGCGGCTTGGCATCGGTGGACACGAAGCGCGTGGCGCTGATGACGGCGTCGTGGCCCGCCAGGATCGGAGTCAGGCCTTGCGGATCGGTGGCATCTCCCTGGCGCACGGTCAGGCCCGGCTGCTCGTTCACCTCGCCCTGGGTGCGGGCGATGCCCGTCACCTGATGGCCGCGCTTGAGCAGTTCGTCCGCCACCCGCGAACCCACGCGGCCAGTAATTCCGATCAATGCGATTTTCATGGTCTTGCTCCTTGGAGGATTGGGCCGGAAGCCCCCGCCGCACATTGCGGCGAAGCGAGGCTCCGGCTCAGGCAAAGCCATACTATTCGGTCAAATCCGATCAAAAAACCCGCAAACCAGGAAGAGTTTTTTGCAATCCATGCATCAATTCGGCAATACCGGTAGGCGGGCGGGGTTGACCTGGCTGCGTGTTCGCACGCAGCGGCACGCTTGGTCAGTGTGCGCCCGGCGGCCCCGCTTGAACAGGGCCGCCCCCGCGATCAGCGGGCGGCGCGTTGCGCCAGGTAGACCTGCAGATGCGAATACGCGACGCGCAGATAGGTGGCGTCCACGCCCAGCGTGCGGGCCCGGCGGACCATATCGCCCACGATGTGGTCCGCCTCGACCGGCAGCCCCTGGCGCAGGTCGCGGAACATGGAGGCGGTCATGGGCTGGCTGCGGTCGGACAGCAGCTTCTGGACCGCGGCGTCGGCCTCTGGCCGCACCGCATGGCCGGAGGCGGCCGCGACCGCCTGCGATTCCTGCAGCAGGCTGAGCAGGAAGTCCACACCGTCGTCGGTGGACGCGATCTGGCCCACCGAGCCGCGCATCAGGCAGGTGGCGGCGGCCAGCGTCGTCAGCATCACGTACTTTTCCCAGATGTCCTGGTAGATGTTGTCGCTCAGGCGGCTGACGTACTCGCCGCCCGCCAGCGCCTGCTCCAGTGCGACACAGCGTTCGCTGCGGGCGGGGCCCGCGCGCTCGCCGAAGACGATGTTGGCGTGCTTGCCCAGATGGACCACTTCGCCCTCCGGGCCGAGCGTGGCGTTGATCTGGCACAGGCCGCCCAACACGCGGTGCGGCTCGAACTCGCGGTCCAGCACGTCGTACTGCAGCACGCCGTTCATGATGGGCAGCACGGCGGTGTCCGGACCCACGGCCGGACGGATGGCCTCGATGGCGCTGTCCAGGTCGTAGGCCTTGCACGACAGCACGACCACGTCATAGCTGCCTTGCAGCGTCTGCTGCGTGACCAGCTTGGGCTGCAGCGTGGCGTCGCCCAGGGGGCTCTGGATGCGCAGTCCGTGTTCGCGGATGCGCGCGGCGCGCGGCTCGCGCACCAGGAACGTCACATCCGCGCCCGCTTGCGCCGCACGTCCGCCAAAGTATCCGCCGGTGCCGCCGGCGCCCAAGAACAACAACCGCATGCCTGTCTCCTGTTGGCTACCCGCGTCAGGCGCGGGCCGATGCGGGCATTATGCGCCCGGGCCGGCGCACCGCCCACCGGCCGTGGCCGATGGCCCACGCTCCGGACAATTCAGGCCTGCTGCTCGCGTTCGGCCCAGGCTTCGTAGCCGCCACGCAGCGCCCAGATCTTGCGGTAGCCGGCCGCACGCAGCCGCGAGGCCAGCAGCGCGGCCGACACTTCATTCGGGCACGCGCAATAGACCACGATGTCGGAATCGATGGCGCCCGGATCCAGCGTCGGCAGGGGCTGCTTCAGGTCGACAGCCACGGCACCCGGAATGCGCGCCGCATCGCGTTGGGCCTCCGGCCGCACGTCGAAGACCAGCGCCTCGCGCCCGTCCTGGCGCCATTGCATCAGTTCGTCCACCGACAGCCGCGGAATCACTCGCAGGCTTCGCAGCAGGATCCTGCGCCGCAGAAAGCGCGCCACGATGTAGATCGCCAGGACGGCCGCCAGCACGGCCAGACCCATGGGGCCGTAGGTGCCCAGGATGTCCAGCACATCGTTGATGACGCTGTGAAAGAGTCCCCCCAGCAGCAAGGCCGATCCCACCCAGATCAGCGCACCCGCCAAGTCATAGATGAAGAAGCGGCGGTAGGGGGTGTTGGTCAGGCCCGCCATGACGGTGGACAGGGCGCCCGCGCCGGGCAGGAATTTGCACACGAGCAGCGCGCGAACCCCGATGCGCAAGTACAGGCGCTGCGTCTGGCGGATGCATGAGTCCTGCGACAGCGACACCTTGCAAACCACGCCCAGCAGCCGCGAGCCGTAGCGCCGGCCCGCCCAGTACCACAGGGTGTCGGCGATGAGGCACGCGGCCGTGGCGGCAAGCAGCGGCACAAGCCAACCGGCGGCGCCGGCCAGCGCGCCGGCGGCGATGATCATGGGATAGGCGGGCACCGGCAGCCCGGCCTGTTCGATGAGGACGTTCGCGAACACCAGCCACCCGCCGTACTGTTCGAGCAGCAATTGAATATCTTGCATGGGGTTTCCAGCTTGCCGCGCGCAGCGCGGCTCTTGTGCGGAATTTTAGGCGCGTGGCCTCGCGCTCGGGCGATAGACCCTGCGATCCGCGCGGCAACGGTGTGTTCCATTGCGTGCTGTCCGGCGCCTGGGCACGGCGCCCGTGTCCACACCTTGGGACGACGCGCACCAATCTGGTGCCACGTTTCCCCGCGAGGGTGCCTATAATCCTGCCCGGCCATCAGGTTTCCCCGACTTGTCGCAGGAATGCCCCGTGGCATACAAATTGCTTCGCCAGGACTGGCGGCGAACCCGATCATTCGGATGGGTGCGCCTCCTGGCGCTCCCCATCCGATGACCGATCCCACGACCTCGTTTCTTCACGTTCGCCCTGGCACGCCTGCCGGCGGCAGCCACCGTGAAACGGACGGCATCTCCCCCTCATCTCCATTACCTGTCCTTCCCCGCGTAGGAGTCACCTGCATGAAATCCCTTTCTCTTTCGTCCGCCGGCGGCATCGCCCGCCGCGGCCTGCTCAAGCTGGCCATGGCTGCAGCCGGTGCGGTGCTGTTCTCGGGCGCGGCCCTGGCCCAGGCGCCCGCCAAGATCAAGGTCGCCGCCGTCTACACGGTGCCGGTCGAACAGCAATGGGTATCGCGCATCCACATCGCGCTGTCCGCCGCGCGCAACCGGGGCGAGATCGACTACACGTTCTCGGAAAACGTCACCAACGCCGACTACGAGCGCGTGCTGCGCCAGTACGCCGAGCAGGGCAACAAGCTGATCGTGGGCGAGGCCTTCGCCGTGGAAGCCGCGGCCCGCAAGGTCGCCAAGGACTATCCGCAGACCGCCTTCCTGATGGGTTCGTCGGGCAAGCCGCAGCAGCCCAACTTC
>DALZRX010000126.1:0-9637 GCA_032015805.1 Achromobacter sp. | reverse complement strand
CGCCCGCGCCGCGCCGCGGCGCGCGCCGTCCGGTTCCACCACGACGACATTGGTGCAGCCCAGCGCGCGCAACAAGGTGACGCACATCAGCCCCAGTCCGCCCGCGCCGATCACCACCACGGACTCCTCGGCCAGCACGTCCTGCGGGATCTTGCGAATGGCGCTGTAAGTGGTCAGGCCCGAGCACGCATAAGGCGCGGCCTGTTCGGGCCGCAGGTCGCCGATGTCGACCAGGTAGCGCGCGTGCGGCGCCACGATGTGGTCGCTGTAGCCGCCCGGCCGGAAAATGCCCAGGAACCGCGGCGACGCGCACAGGTTCTCGCGGCCGCGGCGGCACACCTTGCAGCCGCCGCAGCCGATCCATGGGTACACCAGATAGCGCTGGCCCGGACGCACGTCCGCGGGGGCATCCGGCCCCGTCGCCACGACCTCGCCCACGGTCTCGTGGCCCAGGGTCAGCGGCAGCGACACGCCGCGCTGCTGCATGCTCAGCCGCTTGCTGCCGCCCAGGTCATACGATCCCTCCCAGGTGTGGATGTCGGTATGGCAGACCCCCGCCGCCAGCACCCGCAGCAGCACCTCGCTTCCCTCGGGCGAAGGCGTGGGCCGCTCGGCCCGTGCCAGCGGCTCGCCAAATGCCGTGACCTCGTAGCTGATCATTCCGCGCCCCCGGACTTGGCCAGCGCGCAGCCGCCCTTGTCCAGCGGCCGGAACGCCACGTTGCCGGGTATCACCGCCACCTGCTTGTAGAGGTCCCATTCGCCCTTGGAGTCGGCGGGCTTCTTCACTTCAAAGAGGTACATGTCGCGCACCACACGACCGTCGACGCGCAGCTTGCCATCCTTTGTCATGAAGTCGTTGATCGGCATCTCACGCATCTTGGCCATGACGGCGTCGGCGTCCTTGGTGCCGGCGGCCTTCACCGCGTTCAGATAGTGCATGACGGCGCCGTAGGTGCCCGCCTGCGTCATGGTGGGCTTGCGGCCGACCTTGTCCTGGAAGCGCTGCGACCACGCGCGCGTGGCGTCGTTCTGGTCCCAATAGAAGGCTTCGGTCAGGAGCAGTCCCTGGCCGAGCGGCAGGCCGATCGATTTGACGTCGGACAGGAACGCCAGCAGCGCCACCAGCCGCTGGGAACTGCCGGGCCGGCCGATGCCGAAGTCCGCCGCCTGCTTGATGGCGCTGATGACGTCGTTGCCGCCCAGCGCCAGGCCGATGATGCCGGCCTTGGAACTCTGCGCCTGGAGCAGGTACGAGCTGAAGTCCGGCGTGTTCAGCGGCGAGCGCACCGCGCCCAGCACCTTGCCGCCGTTGCGCTCGATCACCGCCGACGCATCGCCCTGCAGCGCGTAGCCGAAGGAATAGTCCGCGGTCATGAAGAACCAGTTCTTGCCGCCCTGTTCCGTGACCGCCGCGCCGGTGCCGTTGGCCAGGGCGTATGTGTCGTAGGTCCAGTGCACCGTGTAGGGCGAACACGCCTTGCCCGTCAGTTCGGACGTCGAGGCGCTGGTCACCATGACGACCCGCTTCTTCTCACGCCCGAGTTCGCTGATCGCCAGCGCCAACGCGGATGTCGGCAGGTCGGTGATCATGTCCACGCCGTCCTGGTCGAACCAGCGGCGCGCCGCAGCGCTGGCCACGTCCACCTTGTTCTGCCCGTCCGTGAAGACCAGCTCGATCGGCTTGCCCAGCACCGAGCCGCCGAAGTCCTGCACCGCCATGCGAGCGGCCTCCACGAGCCCCTTGCCTCCGATGTCGGAGTACGCCGAGCTCATGTCGGCCATGATGCCTATCTTCACGGGAGCCGCGGTGTTCTGGGCGTGCGCGCCGCCCGCGGCCAGGATCGCGCCTGCCAGCGCGAGCGTCAGTTTGGGGATTGCCATGGACTCGTCTCCGTTATCGGTTTACGCCGTCTTTGCGGCGGTGTGCGTATTGCTCCAGACAGCGTCCTTTTGTATCGTAGGCACGCGTTTTCGCCTTCGTCCAAAGCGACGATTTTTCCAGCGCGTCGCGGGTTTTCCCGCAGCGATCCGCGCAATCCGCAGTCCCTGAACAGGCAGCTCATGCGTCATTCGTTCTCGATGGAACACGCGCTGGCCAGCGGCAAGCTCAATGCGCCGGCCCCACATGGCGACCACGTCGCCCGGCGCGCGCTGTGCGAGGCGATATGCCGTCCGGACGGGCCCAAGGTGGTGGTGACGCGCGGCCCGGCCGGCTACGGCAAGACCACGTTGCTGGCGCAGTGCCAGGCGCGGTTGCGGGCCACGCCCATGCGCACGGCATGGCTGACGCTGGACCGCGCCGACAATGACCTGTCCCGCTTCCTGCGCTGTCTCATGGCGGCGTTGGGTGCTTTATCCGGGCGCGCAAGCCTGCCGTTTTCCGCCGACGATCCGGAAGACACGCTGGCGCTCGCGCTGGTCCAGGCCGTGGCCTCGCACGAGGCGCCGTTTGCCCTGGTGCTCGACGAATTCGAAGCCATCACCGCCCCCGCGGTACTGGACCTGGTGCAGGACCTCATCGGGCGCCTGCCTGCGCACGGCCGGCTGCTGATCGGCTCGCGGCATTCGCCGGGACTGGCGCTTGGCCGGCTGCGCGCCGCCAACCAGTTGCTGGAGATCGACGCCGCCCAACTGTGCTTTTCAATGGACGAGGCGGGCCAGTTCTTCGCGCCACGCCAACCCCTGCTTACGCCCGCCGAGGTCGAACTGCTGCATCGCAAGACCGAAGGCTGGGTTGCCGCGCTGTGCCTCGCGTCCGCCTCGCTGGCGCGCCAACCGTCCGCCGCCGCCTTCATCGAACGGTTCTCGGGCAGCGACCAGTCCGTGGCCGACTACCTGGCGCAGGACGTGCTCGCCAGCCAGACGCCCGCGCTGCGCCGGTTCCTGCTGCGCACCAGCATCCTCAAGCAGCTCAGCGCGCCACTGTGCCAGGCGCTGCTGCCCGACATGGATTGCGCGGACCTCCTGCAACAGCTTGAGCACGGCCACGTGCTGCTCACGCGCACCGCCGCGGACGAGCCCCAGTACCGCTACCACAGCCTGTTCGCGGGTTATCTGCAATCGCAACTGCGGGCGCAGGCTCCCGGGGACATCGCGCACCTGCACCTGGCGGCGTCGCGCTGGTACGAGGCCCAGGGCAGGCCCGTGCCCGCCATCGACCACGCCATCGACGGCGGTGACTTCAGCCGCGCGCTGGGCCTGCTGCAGCGACATGCGGAATCCCTCCTGGCAGAGGGCCGCATGCGCCTGCTGTCGCGCTGGCTGGGCCAGCTTCCCGCGGCTGTGCTTGCCACCCGGCCGCTGCTGCAGGCGATGCAGGTCTGGGCCACCTGTTTCACGCGCGGCCCCAGCGAGGCTTCCGAACTGATGGCGGACCTGAAGCTGGCCGGAAGCGCGGACCCCGAGGTGCGCGCGCACGTGCGCGCGTGGCAGCCGCTGCTGCTGTCGATGATGGACCGCCAGGAGGCGGCCTACGCCGCAGGCATGCCCAGCGTCGCGGCGCTGGGCGATGCGCTGTCGTTCACCGACACGGCGCTGGCCAATGCCATGGCCAACGTCAGCGCCGTCCTGGGCCGCTACCACGAGGCGCGTGCGCTGCTGGACACCGCAAGGCGCGCGCAACGTTGCAGCGCCAGCAGCTTCAACCTGATGTACTCGGAAGCGGTCGAAGGCATCATCGACCTGCAGGAAGGGCGCATGCGCCAGGCGGGCGCGCGCTTTCGCATGGCGGTGCGCGCCACGCGCAAGGGCGCCTATGGACAGGCCAACGGCAACGCCTGGGCCGGCGTGCTGTATGCCGCGTGGGTCTACGAAACCGGCGACCTCGCGCAGGCAGCGCGGCTCCTTCAGGTGTATGTGCCGCTGGGCCGCGACGTCGGGCTGCCGGACCATCTGATCCTGGGCTACCTCATGCTGGCGCGCGTGGCTTTCTACGAAGGCGATCCCGAACAGACCTTCTACCTGCTGGGCGAACTGGAGTACATGGGCCACCAGCGCGGTCTGCCGCGCATCGCGGCCAGCGCCCGCGTCGAGCGCGCGCGCGTGCTGCTGATGCAGGGCCATTTCCAGGCCGCGCGTGACGAACTCGCCCGCGCGGACGATGCCGACCTCTGGCGCCGCGTCGAAGAGCTTCGCCTGCCCGCCAACGACCTGCTGACCCCGCGGCTGGGGCGGTTGCGGTGGACGGCGTACGGCGGCGATCCCGCCGCCGCACTGCGTGAACTGGATCAGGACATCGCCCTGGCGCTGACGTCCCGACGCGTGCGGCGCGCGTACAAACTTCAGCTTTTCCGCGCCGTCGCGCTGGCCCGGCTGCACGACGACAGGGGTGCGGCCGAGCAGCTCGCGCCGCTCTTGCACACGGCGCAATCCGAAGGCCTGTGCCGTGTCCTGGTGGATGAGGGAGAGGCCCTCGCGGGCCTGCTGCAACGCCACGCCGCATCGGCGGCCGGCAGCGCCTGGCTGGCTTCGGAAGGCGCGCGGGAATGGTGGCAGCGCTACCTGGCGCAGGCCCGCCTCGGCCCGGCCACATCGCCCACGCCCACGGTCGAGACCTCCTGCGCCGAAGCCCTCACGCCAAAGGAACTGCGTGTGCTGCGCCTCTTGGCCGAGGGCCATTCCAACAGCGCCATCGCCAGGCAGCTTTTTGTCTCGGAGAGCACCGTGCGCACGCACCTGCGCCACCTGAACGTCAAGCTCAGCGCGGACAGCCGGACGCAGGCCGTGGCGCGCGCCCGCAGCGCGGGCCTGTTGTGACTTATCCGGGCGTGTTGATCTGGTCCGCCGTGATGATCTCGGCCACCAGCACCCGCCCCGGTCCGTCGAGGTAGTACTCGTCCTTGGCCGGCTCGCGCAGCTTCATGTAGGCATCCTCGCCGATCTGCATGGTGTGGCCCGCGGCCAGCTCGGCGCCGCTTTCCAGCATGTAGGTCATGATGTTGTTGAACATGGTCGAGTACGTCTCGCCCTGGTCATGCCCCGTCGCCAGCGCCGCAAAATCCGGCAGCCCGAACGCGTCCGCGCCGTAGGTACGCATCCACACGCCCTGCACGCCCTCGACCTCGTACTTCACGAAGCCGCAATACAGCATGTTCAGCGGCAGCGTGCGCAGCAGGTCCATGCTTTCCTCGCCCAGCGATTCCGCGGCAAACACCGCTGCCGGCAGCGACGTGTGCGCGTGCTCGTTCAGCACCGCCAGCGCCTTGAAGCCGGTCAACGCGCCAGCCACCGCCGCCAGCGCCACGTACTGTTCCAGCGGGTCCGTTTCGAACCCGGCGTAGTACAGGATGATGTGGCTGGCATGGGCGCGGACCTCGTCCTTGACCGTGGCGGGATAGTGCGACGGCGCCACGCAGGCCTCGAGCGCGTCCTTCGGATAGGGCGCATTGAAGCCCACCAGCCGCACGACGTGCTTGTCCCAGCCCGCCATGCCCAGGAATTCCGGCATGTCGGGAGCAATCTCCGCGCGCGCCGTGTCCATGGTCGGGTGATAGGCGCGCAGCGCGTCGGCAAGCGCGGCTTCCGTGATCGCCAGCGGCGCCGCGAAGAGGACCTGCAGGCTCAGCGGCTGCTCGATGTCCGGGTTGGCCGACAGGGCGGCGGCGTCAACGGAGGCTTCGTTACGGCCGAAGAAACGGGAAAAGATGCTCATGCGTGTCCAAGGAATGGATTAAAACGGGGACAGTATAAGAACCGCATACTCGCGCCTGCCGCTGTGGTCGCGATTGGATACATCTTTGACCGCCGTCTACTCCTCGAATCCGCGCGGCCCGACCGCTTCCACCACGAAGTCGATGAAGGACTTGATGCGCGACGAGATTGCGGTGTTCCGGTAATACACCGCATTGATCGGCTGCCGGACTTCCAGCAACTGCTTCACGAACAGCGGCTGCAGCGCACCCGTCCTGCGGTCGCCGCGCGTCATGAAGTCCGACAGGCAGACGATGCCCCCATCGTTGAGCGCCAACTGGCGCAGCGTCTCGCCGCTGTGCGCGCGCACCTGCGGCTTGATATGCACCGCCTGCCCGTCCGCATCCAGCAGCGGCCATTCATTCAACGGTTCCAGTTGCGCAAAGCCCAGCAGCACGTGCGAGGCCAGGTCCGCCGGTCGGCGGGGCGTGCCGTGTTGCGCGAGATATCCCGGGCTGGCCAGCACGCGCACCCGGCTCGTGCCCAGCGCCACCGCATGCAGCGACGAATCCTTCAGCCGCCCGATACGGAAGGCCAGGTCGGTGCGCCGCTCGAGCAGGTCGATGTTGCCCTCGTTGCTGGTGAGTTCCAGTTCCACTTGCGGGTAGCGCTTGCGATAGCCCGGCACCAGCGGCGAGATCACGTGCAGCATGAAGGGCGACGCCGCGTCCACGCGCAGCAGCCCCGCCGGCTGGTTGCGGCGCAGGTTCATGAGCTCTTCGGCCTCCTCGACCGAGGCGATGATGCGGCGCGCCTGCTCAAGGTAGGCCTTGCCCTCTTCGGTCAGCGCCAGGCGCCGGGTCGTGCGCCGCATCAGCGTGGTCTGCAGCTTTTCCTCCAGCCGGCTCATGGTGCGGCTGGTGGCGGAGATGGTCTGGCCCAGCACCTCGGCGGCCGCGGTGATCGAGCCGCTGTCCACGATGGCGATGAACACCTGCATTTCGTCGAGGGTCGTTTTCATATTTGAGGTTTTATCAAAAGTCTTTCGCCGATACCGGTATTTTTCCGCAAGGATGTGGCGGGCACACTACGTCCATCCCCGGACCCTGCCCGTCCGGCCACGCACATCCCAAGGAGTTTCACATGAGCATCCCCGCCTTTGGCGTCGGCACCTTCCGCCTGCAAGGCCAGACCGTCATCGATTCCGTGCGCAACGCGCTGGACGTCGGTTACCGCGCCATCGACACCGCCCAGATCTACGAGAACGAAGCCGACGTCGGCCAGGCCATCGCCGCGTCGAACGTGGCCCGTGAGGACCTGTTCATCACCACCAAGATCTGGGTGCCCAACTACGCGAAGGACAAGCTCGTCCCCAGCCTGAAGGACAGCCTTGGCAAGCTGCGCACCGACTTTGTCGACCTGACGCTGATCCACTGGCCCGCGCCCGACAACGGCGTCTCCGTCGACGAATTCATGACCGCGCTGGCCGATGCGAAGGCGCAAGGCCTGACCCGCCAGATCGGCATTTCCAACTTCCCCATCGCGCAGACGCAAGCCGCCATCGCCGCCGTCGGCCGCGACCAGATTGCGACCAACCAGATCGAACTCAGCCCCTACCTGCAGAACCGCAAGCTCACCGCCTTCCTGAAAGAGCAGGGAATCCCCGTCACCTCGTACATGACGCTGGCTTACGGCAAGGTGCTCAAGGACCCGGTCATCGGCCAGATCGCGCAGCGCCACGAGGCCACGCCGGCGCAGGTCGCGCTGGCCTGGGCCTTGCAACTGGGCTATGCCGTGATTCCGTCGTCCACCAAGCGTGAGAATCTGGCCAGCAACCTGCTCGCGCAGGACCTGCGTCTGACAGACGAAGACATGGCGCAGATCGCCCCGCTGGAACGCAACGGCCGCGAAGTCAGCCCGCAAGGCCTGGCCGCCGATTGGGACTGAGCCATGAACACCACTGATCCGCTTTTCCAACCGGTCGCGCTGGGCAGCCTGACCGTGCCCAACCGCCTTGTCATGCCGCCGATGACGCGCTCGCGCGCCACACAGCCCGGCGATTGCGCCAACGCGTTGATGGCGCGGTACTACGCGCAGCGCGCCGGCGCAGGACTCATCGTCAGCGAAGGCACGTATATCTCGCCGATGGGCAAGGGCTATGCCGGCACGCCCGGCCTTTGCACACCGGCGCAGGTGGCCGGCTGGCGCGGCGTGACTGACGCCGTCCACGCGGCCGGTGGCCGCATCTATGCGCAGCTCTGGCACGTGGGCCGGCTGAGCCACACCAGCCTGCTTGACGGGCAATCCCCCGTGTCCTCATCCGCCATCCAGGCAGAGGGCGTCAACGTCTTCATCCAGAACGAAGACGGCAGCCCGAACTTCGTGCAGGCCTCCGCGCCACGGGCGCTGTCGGTGCCGGAAATCCAGGCCATCGTCGAGGAATACCGCCAAGCCGCCTGCAACGCGATCGCCGCAGGCTTCGACGGCGTGGAACTGCACGCGGCCAACGGCTATCTGGTCAACCAGTTCCTGGATTCCGAGGCCAATACCCGAACCGACGCCTACGGCGGTTCGCTGGAAAACCGCCTCCGCTTCCTGGATGAAGTCGCCCGCGCGCTAGTCGACACAATGGGGGATCCCGCCCGCGTCGGCATCCGGCTGGCGCCGCTTACCACGCTGAACGGCTGCGTGGACGCGGACCCCGTGGCAACCTATACCGCGGCCGCCCAGCGTCTGGGCGAGATCGGCGTGGGCTACATCCACATCGCCGAGGCAGACTGGGACGACGCTCCCGACATGCCCCTGGCCTTCAAGGCGGCGCTGCGCCGCGTGTATCCCGGCGTGCTGATCTATGCCGGAAAATACACCGCCGAACGCGCACGCGACGCGCTGCATGCCGGCTGGGCGGACCTCATCGCCTTCGGCCGTCCGTTCGTGGCCAACCCCGACCTGCCTGACCGGCTGCGCAATGACGAACCGCTGGCTGAGCACGACCGGAACACCCTGTTTGGCGGCGACGCGCGAGGACTGACAGACTATCCGGTGTTCGGGGCGCGGCAAGTCCCGGTGTCATGATTGCGGCGGCTGGCGCGATTGCTGCCGGGCTTCTCGCATGCTGCGGGCCTGACACTCCCACCCTGAACCGAGCCCAACCCCGAGCCCCCAAACGAAACCGCCCGCGCGCCATGTCAGGCGCGCGGGCGGTTAGCCGTCATTCCACTGACTTACTGCGCCTCAAAGCGCGGGGAACGCGGTCCGTACAGGATGCCGCCGGGGGTGCCGGCGCTGAGCAGCATGTTGTTCGTCATGCCGGCCACGCTATAGCTGCGGTCGGTCAGGTTGTTGACGACCTGATCCACCACGGCCTGCACCAGCATGCCGATCAGGCCGCCGCTGCTGTTGTTGTTGGCGTGCACCACCTGCTTGGTGCCGCTCCACAACTTGGCGCCGTTGCGCAGGTCAAGCAGTTCGGCGTCGATCGAGACC
This sequence comes from Achromobacter sp., assembly GCA_032015805.1. Taxonomy (GTDB): domain Bacteria; phylum Pseudomonadota; class Gammaproteobacteria; order Burkholderiales; family Burkholderiaceae_B; genus Achromobacter. Next base: position 521 of record DALZRX010000126.1, on the reverse strand, counting down.
GTGACCGAGCTGGCCAGCACCGCGTAGCTGGAACCGTACTGCTTGACCGTCATGTACAGCGCCGCATCGGCGCCGAAGATCTCGCGCAGCTTGACGGCAGGCAGTTCGTGGATGTCGTCGGGCGAGGTCAGGCCGTTCTGCTTGAACGTCTCTTCCATGACGCCCACCGGGATCACGTAGTAGCCGGATTCGGCGAGTGGCCGCGTGGCCTGCGACAGCACCGCGGCGGTCGCGGCAACGTCCACCGACGTGTTCAGCGGCGGCAGCACCAGGATCGACGCCGGCTTGCTTTCGCGAAAGGCGGTGTAGTCGAGGTTCTTCTGCGGCGGCGCCACGCACCCCGTCAGCAGTGCCGCGATGGCCACGATGCCCGCGCGCATGAAAGTCTTCAACATCACGATCCCTTCTTCAAAGAGCCTGCCTCGGCGGGCGCGGCGGCGGGCTTGGCGGCTTGGTCTGCAGCAGACGAACTTGCGGCAGGCGACCCTGCGGCAGGCGACCCTGCGGCAGGCGACCCTGCG
>DALZRX010000125.1:0-9737 GCA_032015805.1 Achromobacter sp. | reverse complement strand
CACGGCCCACGCCTCCGCGAAGTGGCCGCTGCCGGCCACCAGCACCTGCGCACCCGGCGCGACCAGGTTGGCGATGGTGGCTTCCCAGGCGCCGTGCCCGTTGGCGGCGTACATCAGCACATCCGCGTGCCGCGTACCCAGCAAGCGCGCAAGGCCCGCCTCGCAATCGGCGACCAGATCGGCCAGCCGCGGATCGGACAGGTCCATGCACTGGCGGCCCATGGCATCCCGCACCGCATCCGGCACGTGCGTCGGGCCGGGCGTGTGCAGGAACTGCGGGCCGGCCAATGCGGCGCGGGGTGTCGTCAGATTGTCTTTCATGCGATTGTCTCCAGGTCCGGCTCCAACAGGCGCCGCGCGGCGGTCCAGACCCGCTGCGTGTAGATCGGGGCGGTGGGCCGTTCAAACTGGCTCGCGGTGCGCTCGCACACCGCCTCCGACGGGAATACCAGCGGCGCGCCGGCCGATTGGGCCTTGACCTGCGCCTGGCAGGCGCGCTCCAGGTAATAGATGTTGACGAAAGCCTCCGCGACCGACGATCCGGCCGCCAGCAGGCCGTGGTTGCGCAGAATCATGGCCTTGTGCCGGCCAAGGCTGGCGACCAGGCTTTCGCGCTCTTCCAGATCCAGCGCGATGCCCTGGTAATCGTGATAGCCCAGCCGGTTGTAGAAGCGCAGCGCGTGCTGCGTGATCGGCAACAGGCCATCGCGCTGGCACGCCACGGCAATGCCGTCGGCGGTATGCGTATGCACGACGCATGCCAGATCATGGCGCGCAGCATGCACGGCCGAGTGGATCGTGAAGCCCGCCGCGTTGACGAGCTGGCTGTCGGCATCGCCAGGATCGACCGGATTGCCGTCCAGGTCGATCTTTACCAGGTCCTGCGGGCGCATTTCGTGAAAAAGCACGCCGTAGCGGTTGATGAGGAAATGGTCGTTCGTGCCCGGCACCCGCGCGCTGATGTGGGTGTCGATCAGATCGGTCATGCGGAAGTGGGCGACGAGGCGATAAAGGGCCGCCAGTTCTTCGCGAACACGGGCTTCGGTGGGTTCTTGCATGATGAGGCCTCCGGTTGGATTCAGGCGTTGTCTGCCGCCAGATCCGGCTGGCCGCGGATCAGTCGGGCAATCGCCAGGCTTCCCGCGTCGCCCCGCCGTTCCAGCTGGCGAATCACGCCCACGCGGTCGGCCACCGATTTGTCCTGGTTCAGCTTCATCTTTCCTTCCAGCTCGGCAATCGGAATCTCCAGCGCCGCGATCGCCTTCAGGCGCGGCGCCGTCAGGGTCTCGGGCATATCCGGAAAGCGCCACGCGCCGCCCAGCGGCGTGTCGTAGCGCGCCACCGTCTCCGTCAGCACCGCGCGGATGGCCTCGGGCGCTTCGATCAGGCGCGGCGCGCCGCGCGCATGAACGGCGGTGTAGTTCCACGTCGGAAAGGTCTGCTGGTTGACATACCAGCTGGGCGAAATGAACGCGTGCGGGCCCTGGAACAGCACCAGCGCCTGCGCGCCGTCCTGCAGGTCCCGCCATTGCGGATTGGCGCGCGCCAGGTGGGTGACCAGCGTTCCCCGGCTGCCGTCCTCGCGCAGCAGGAACGGCAGGTGCGTGGCGTTCGCGCCCGCCGCGCCCACGGTCACCAAAGTGGCGAAACTGTGCGTGCGCATGAACGCGTGCAGGACGCCGATATCGGCTTCGGCATAGGCCGGCGGGGTATACATGGCGCCTCCTCAGGCCTTGGCGTGCAGCCAGCGCGCCGTGTCGTCGAAGGCTTCGCCCGCGACGGCTGCAATGGAGACAGCCTCCAGGAAGCTATGCGCGGTGCCGGGGTACACCTTGGACGCGACGTCCACGCCGGCGTCGCGCAGCTTGCGCTCCAGTTCGATGCTGTCGTCATGCAGCGGATCGCATTCGGTGACCACCAGCCACGCCGGCGGCAGCCCTTCCAGGTCGGCGCGCAGAATGTCCACGCGCGGATCGAAGAAGTCCTTGCCGTGGCGGATGTGCATGCCGCGGAACCAGATCATCATGTGCAGCGACAGGCCGTATTCGCCGGCGCCGTAACGCACGACCGAATTGCGGAACAGGTTGCTGCCGAAGCCGCCGTAGTTCAGCACCAGCCCCTTGATGAGCGGCACGCCTTCATCGCGCAGCGTCAGCGCCGTGCCCATGGACAGATTGGCGCCGGCCGAGTCGCCGCCCACGAAGATCTGGGCCGCGTCGATATCCAGTTCGCCCGCCGACGCGGCAACCCAGCGCAGCACGTCCACGCATTCTTCCAGCGGCTGCGGGAACTTGGCTTCAGGCGCACGGGTGTAGTCCACGCCCACGACCACGACCCCGGCGCGTTCGGCGTACTCGCGCATCACGCGGTCATGCGTGTCGATGCTGAACAGCACAAAGCCGCCGCCGTGGATGTACATGAAGGCGCCCGGCAGGCGGCGCTGCGCGGGGTAGTAGACCCGCACGCGCACGGCCCCGTGGCGCGTGGCCACCTGATGTTCCACCGTGCGCGCCATCTGCGGACCGCCCTGAGCCCACGGCAGGCGCACTTTCTCGGCGTTGGCGCGGCCCTGCTCGATGGACAGGGTGTCGCGGCGCGGATACTGCGACGCGTCGGCCGCCATGCGCCGCAGGAATTCGGCGATCTGCGGGTCCAGGGGCGCAGGCGTGCCGGTCGGAATGGTGAACGCGGGATCTTCGAAATGCATGAAATGTCTCGTCTTGGGTTGGCAATCGGAAAACGGGATATCGGCGTCAGTAGCCGCGCGACAGGTCGACGACATGGGCCAGGGACTCGCCCTGCCCCAGCCGTCGGATGTTGGCCACGACCTGTTCGGCCACAGTGCCGGGCGACGGCATGGTCGCCATGTGCGGGGTGACGATCACGCCGGGAGTCGACCACAGCGGATCGGCCGCATCCAGCGGTTCCTGCGCGAACACGTCCAGAACGGCGCCGCGCAGTTGTCCGCGTTCCAGGGCGTCGATCAGGTCGGCCGCGACCAGGTGTTCGCCGCGGCCGCAATTGACGACTGCCGCACCTTGCGGCAAGGCGTCGAAGGTGCGGCGATTCAGGATGCCGCGGGTGGCGTCGGTCAGCGGCACCAGGCACACCAGCACGTCGGTGTTGGCCAGGAATTCTTCAAAGGCGGCCTCGCCGGCATAGACGCGCACGCCGTCGATATCGCGCGGCGTGCGTGACCAGCCGTTGACCGGATAGCCCATGCCCGGCAGCACCGCGGCAATGGCGCCGCCCAGTTCGCCCAGGCCCATCAGGCCGATCCGGCATTGCGACGCCGGCATCTGCGGCGGCCGGCTCCAGCGCGCGGCGCGCTGGTTCGACAGCGCCAGATCCAGCTTGCGGTGAAAGGTCAGCACGCACCACAGCACGTACTGCAGCATCCCCTGCGCCAGTTGCGGATCGACCACGCGGCACACGGGCAACCCGCGCGTGCGCTGGCCGTCCAGCAGGTTGTCCACGCCGGCGGCGATGCTGTGGATCAGCTTCAGATTGGGCATGTCGTCGTACACGCCCACGGGCGGGTTCCAGCAAACCGCCACGTCGGCGTGCAGGCTGCGCGGGTCCGGCCAGACGGCGACGTCCAGGTCGGGCGCCAGTCCCTGCAACAGCGGCTGAAAGTAGGAAAGATTGGCCGATCGGCTCAATAAGGCAACACGTGTCATCGGAGTTTCCTCAAGCGCCGGCCAACGCCAGGCCGGCGGCGGGCCGGCTGCCCAGACCGTCCTTGCCGGGAATCGCGGCCAGCAGTTCCTGGGTATAGCTGCTGCCCGGCCGCGTGAAGATCTGCTCGGCGGGGCCGATCTCCATGACGCGGCCTCGCTGCATCACGGCGATGCGATGGCACAGCCGGGCGGCCACGCGCAGGTCGTGGGTGATGAAGATCATGCTCAGGTTCAGCTGCGCGCGAATGCGCTCCAGCAGATCCAGGATCTGCGCCTGCACGGACACGTCCAGCGCCGACACCGCCTCATCCGCGATCAGGATCTCCGGCTCCATCATCAGCGCCCGGGCGATCGAAATCCGTTGGCGCTGCCCGCCGGAAAATTCATGCGGATAGCGCTTGAGCGCGCTGGCATCGATGCTGACGAGCGCCAGCATTTCGCGCATCCGCGCGCACACACGGGCCGGGTCTTCGCCGTAGTTCAGCGGCCCCTCGGACAGCGTGGCCTCGATGGTCAGGCGTGGGTTGAAGGACCGGTACGGATCCTGGAACACCATCTGAATGCGCTTGCACCACTGGCGCCACGCCGCGCGCGACAGGTTCGACACGTCTTCGCCGTTCATGACGATGCGGCCCGACGTGGGTCGCGCGAAGTGCGCCAGGCACCGGCCCAGCGTCGTCTTGCCTGAACCGGACTCGCCGACGATGCCCAGCGTTTCGCCGCGCGCCAGCGACAGCGACACGCCATCCAGCGCATTGACCTCGCGCCGCTTGGACCGGAACAGGCTGGACGTCACGAAGCGCATGCCCAGGTTCTCGACCGAAATAACCGGGTCGCCTTCGGCAAGCGGCGCACCGGCGCCGAACTTGCCTTTGGGCACCGCGTCGATCAGCTTGCGGGTGTAGGGATGCTGCGGGTTGGCCAGCACGTCGGCGGCGGCGCCGGCCTCCACGATGCGGCCGTGTTGCATCACGATCACTCGGTCCGCAATCTCGGCGACCACGTCGAAGTCGTGAGTGATGAACAAAATGCCGGTGTCGTGGCGCTCGCGCAGGCCGTGCAGCAGGCGCAGCACCTGCGCCTGCGACGTGACATCCAGCGCGGTGGTCGGCTCGTCGGCGATGATCAGCGCCGGCTCCATCGCCAGCGCCATCGCGATCATCACCCGCTGGCGCTGTCCGCCCGACAACTGGTGCGGAAAGGCATGGCGCAGGGTTTCGGGCGACGGCAGCCGCATGTCGGTCAGCAGCGCCAGCACACGCTGGTCGACCTCGCGGCGCGACAGCGACGGGCCGTGGAACTGGAAGATCTCGGCGATCTGGTCGCCCACCTGCATCAGCGGGTTCAGGGCCGTCATGGGCTCCTGGAAGATCATGGCCATCCGGTCGCCGCGCAGTGCGCGCAGCTCGGCCAGGGAGGCGTGGGTGATGTCGCGGCCGGACAGCAGGATCTGTCCGCTTTCGAGCTTGAGCACGTTCTTGGGCAACAAGCCCATCACGGCGCTGGCCGTGACCGACTTGCCCGAGCCCGATTCGCCGACGATGCACACGATTTCGCGCGGGCTGACGGTCAGCGCGATGCCTTCGGCGGCGTAACGCCGGTCGCCGGCGCCGGGCAGGCTGACCTTCAGGTCGCGGATTTCCAGAATTGGAGGGGAGGACATCGGCTTCAACCCTTGCGTTGGCGCGCCATGCGCGGGTCCAGGCGATCGCGCAGCGCGTCGCCGAACAGGTTCACGGACAGGATCAGCAGCGCCAGGAAGACGCCCGGAAACAGGACGATCCACGGCGCGCGCTGGAAGAACGGACGGCCCTCGGAAATGATGCTGCCCAGGCTGGGGATCTCGGGCGGAAAACCCAGGCCCAGGAAGCCCAGCACGGCTTCGATCAGGATGGCCGAGGCGCAGATGAACGTGGCCTGCACCACCAGCGGGTTGATCGTGCTGGGCAGGACGTGGCGCCACAGCACGCGCCACGTCGGCGTGCCCATGCCGAGGGACGCTTCAACGTAAGGCTCCTCACGCACCGACAGCACCACGCTGCGCACCAGCCGCGCCACCCGCGGAATCTCGGGAATGGCGATGGCCGTCACCATCGTGGGAATGGTCGCGCCGCCCAGCGCCACCATGGCGATGGCCAGCAGTAAGCCGGGAATGGCCATGATGCCGTCGATAATGCGCATCACCACCGCGTCAAGCTGACGGAAGTAGCCCGCCAACAGGCCCAGCAGCAGGCCGGCGCACACCGAGATCACGCTGACCAGCGCCGCCAGCGTGATTGACAGCCGCCCGCCGTACAGCACGCGCGAAAACAGATCGCGGCCGAGCGAATCGGTGCCCAGCCAGTATTCGGTGCTGACCGGCTTGAGCCGCATGCGTGGCGCCAGCGCGGCGGGGTCATGCCAGGTAATCAGCGGCGCCAGCATGGCCAGCCCCACCAGCGCCGCCAGCAGCGCAAGCCCGGTGAACATCATGGGATCGCGCGTCAGCGCGGGCCAGAAGGAACGGGGACGATCCAGAACAGTTGTGGTCATGTCCGGTCTCAGTAGCGGATGCGCGGATCGAGCACGACATACAGCAGGTCGATCGCCAGGTTGATGAAGACATAAACGAACGAGAAGAACAGGATCGTGCCCTGCACCACCGGATAGTCGCGCGCCAGCACGGCGTCGACGATCAGGCGGCCCACGCCGGGAATGTTGAAGATGGTCTCGGTGACGACCACCCCGCTGATCAGCGTGGTGAGCGCCAGGCCGATGACGGTGACGATGGGCACCGCGGCGTTGCGCAGGGCGTGGCGGTACAGCACGTAGCGTTCGGGCACGCCCTTGGCGCGTGCCGTGCGCACGAAGTCATCGCCCAGCACTTCCAGCATGCTGCCGCGCGTGATGCGGGTGATCAGCGCCACGAACACGGTTGCCAGCGTGATGGTCGGCAACGCCATGTGATACAGAAACGTCCCGAACCCCGAGGCCAGCCCCGCGTAGCCCTGCACCGGAAACCAGTTCAGCTTCACCGAGAACGCCAGGATCAGCAGATAGCCCACCACGAAGGCCGGCACCGAAAACGCCAGCACCGTGACGGCCAACGTCACCCGGTCGAACAGCCCCTTGTGCCACCACGCCGAAAACACGCCGAGCGGGATCGCGGCAAAGATGGTAAGCAGGATCGCGCAGATGGCCAGCGCCATTGTCGGACCGAGCCGCTGGCCGATCAGCGTGGTCACCGGGTCTTTCGAAATGATCGAGGAACCCAGGTCGCCCTTCAGCAACGCGCCCATCGCCAGCAGGTATTGCGTCGGCAGCGGACGGTCCAGGCCCATCTCGGCGCGAACCTCGGCCACCGCCTGCTCGCTGGCCATGTCGCCGGCAATGACGCGGGCGGGGTCGCCCGGTGCCAGCCGCAACAGCAGGAACACCACGGTGGCCACCACCAGCATCACGGGGATGGCGGCCAGCACGCGCTTGAAGATCAGATTGAGCATGATGGAGATCCCTTCCCGCTACTTGGGCGAGGTCCAGAAGAGCGGAATCGGCGCATCGACCATGTCCGCGAACTTGGCGTTGTAGCCCTTGAACTTGGAGTACCCGCCCAGCGGCACGTACATCACCTGTTCATAGTTGCGGCGCTGGATGGCCTGGGCCAGTTCGCGGCGCTCGTCCTCGGTGCGGGTGGCGGCGAAGCGGTTGCGCAGTTCGTCCATGACGGCGTCGTGCGTCCAGCCGGGGTAGGTGGAGTCGGCGCGCCCGTCCAGGTTGGGATTGCCCACCGCCGAGATCAGGTCCAGGCTGGACATGTTGGACTGGAAGATGCTCCAGCCGCCCTGCTCCACGCCCTCTTTCTTGCTGCGGCGGCTGAGCAGCGTGGCCCAGTCCATCGACTGGATCTCGACATTCATGCCGATGCTGCGCAGCGCCTGCGCCGTGACCGGCGCGATGTTGGCGAAGATGGGCAGGTCGGTCGGATGCAGCACCACCACCTTTTCGCCGGCGTAGCCGCTTTCCTTCAGCAGCTTGCGGGCGTTTGCCAGATCCGGCGCCTTGATCTGCGTGGCGCCTACTTCGGACGCATAGGGCGACACGCAGGTCAGGACCGCGCCGCACAACTGGTACACGTCCGGATCGCCGATCTGCGCGTCCAGGTAGTCCGCTTCATACAGGGCCGCCAGCGCCGCGCGGCGCACCTTCACGTTGTTGAACGGCGCCTGCAGCCAGTTCATGCGCAGAGTGAACATGTTGGAGTTCTTGCCGTAGGACTTCAGCGCGACACCCTTGGCGTCCTTCAGTTGCGGCATCAGGTCGGGCGGCACGTCCTCCAGAAAGTCGATCTCGCCGTTGCGCAGCGCGTTCACCGCCGTCTGGCTGTCGGGAATGTTCAAGAGTTCCAGCCGGTCGACCGTGACGACCTTGCCGCCCGCGAACGCGCTGGCCGGCTCCTTGCGCGGCACGTAGCCGCCGAACTTCACGTACGTGGCCTTCACGCCGGCCTGGAAATCGGCCTGGACAAACTTGTAGGGGCCGGACCCGATCGTCTCGCTGATCGCCTGCGAGGCCGGCACGGACGCGATGCGTTTGGGCATGATGAACGGCACCGGCGAGCTTTCCTTGGCCAGCGATTCCAGCACCAGGCCGTAGGGCGCCTTGAGCTTGAGCGTGAAGGTATCGGCGCCGGTCGCGGCCAGTTCGGCGGTGGCGTTCTTCAGGCGATTTCCGATCGTGGCGTCGCCCGCCTGCCAGCGCTGCAGTGACGCGACGACGTCTTCAGCCGTGACCGGCGCGCCGTCATGGAACACCAACCCGGGACGCAATTTGAAGACATAGTTCATGCCGTCTTCGGACACCGTCCACGACTCGACCATCTGCGGCTGCGGACGCCCCGAGGCGTCCATCGAGAACAACGTGTCGTACACCAGATAGCCGTGGTTGCGGGTGACGTAGGCCGACGTCAGGATCGGGTCCAGCACGCGCAGCGGCGCATGCATCACGAACTTGGCGGTGGTCTCGGCGCGGCTGGCGGCGGGCGCGACGGCCAGCGGCGCGGCCGCGGCCAGGAACATTGCTGCGGAAAACAGAAAGGATCGCTTCATTACTTCCCCTTTTTGGTTTGGTCCGGCGCCGGCAGCGTGCCGGCGGGCCTATGTGCGGATCAGGGCAGCAGAATCTGCCGTCCCGTCCAGGGCGCGGCCCGTTCCAGCTCGGCCGCCAAGCGCAGGATCTGGTCCTCGCGCCCAAAGTGCCCGATGAGCTGGCTAGCCACTGGCACGCCCGATTCCGTCCAGTCCAGCGGCAGGCTGGCCGCCGGCTGGCCCGAGGCGTTGATCACCGCCAGGAAGGTGGCGTAGCGCGACACCTTTTCGCGGAACGCCCAGAATTCCCCTTCCAGCGCCAGGTCGCCCAACTTTGCCGGCAGTTGCGCCAGCGTGGGCGTCAGTACCAGGTCGACATCCGTCATGGCCGACTCGATAGCGCGGCCGATCGCATGGAAGCGGTTGATCGAATCCACGTATTGCGTGGAAGTCAGTTGGCGGCCCACCGCCAGGCCGTCACGGATGACCGGCTCCAGATCGTCGTCGCGCAGTTCGCGGCCGCGGATCGCCAGCCGCGCCTGAACGGCCAGCACGATGTTGGTGGCCAGCACCGTGCCGTGGGCGCGGACGAATCCCGAGTAATCCAGGTCCGGCAGCGGCGCGTCGACGACCTCGTGCCCCAGTTCACGGCAAAGGCGTGCCGTGCGTTCCACTGCGGCCAGGCATTCCGGCGCGATGGGGATGCCGTTCCACCCCTGGCGCCACACCGCAATGCGCAAGGGTTGGCGGCGTTGTTCGCGCACGGAATCCAGATAGGAACCAGGCGCGGGCGGCGCGGCATAGGGCGCGCCCGGCGCATAACCGCTGATGCCGTCCATCGCCGCCGCGGTATCGCGCACGCTGCGCGTCAGCACGCCTTCGCAGGCCATGCCGCCCCACCCTTCGCCACGCGCCGGCCCCATCGGTACGCGGCCGCGGCTGGGCTTCAGGCCAAACACGCCGCAGCAGGCGGCCGGAATGCGGATCGACCCGC
>DALZRX010000124.1:6739-9737 GCA_032015805.1 Achromobacter sp. | reverse complement strand
GACTTCGACCAGAACGGCGACTTCAACGCCAAGAGCTACGCGGCCCGCCTGGAATGGCTGGCTCCTTACGGCGCCACCGCCCTGTTCGCCGCCGGTGGCACTGGTGAGTTCTTCTCCCTGGCCCCGCAGGAATACTCCGACGTCATCCGCACCGCCGTGCAGACCTGCAAAGGCAAGGTGCCGATCCTGGCCGGCGCCGGCGGCCCCACCCGCACCGCCATCGCCTACGCCCAGGAAGCCGAGCGCCAGGGCGCCAAGGGCGTGCTGCTGCTGCCGCACTACCTGACCGAAGCCTCCCAGGACGGCATCGCCGCCCACGTCGAACAGGTCTGCAAGTCGGTCAACATCGGCGTCATCGTCTACAACCGCGCCCAGTCCCGCCTGTCGGCCGACAGCCTGCTCCGCCTGGCCGACCGCTGCCCCAACCTGGTCGGCTTCAAGGACGGCATCGGCGACATCGAAGCCATGGTCCGCATCCGCCGCAAGCTGGGCGACCGCTTCTCGTACCTGGGCGGCCTGCCCACCGCCGAAGTCTATGCCGCGGCCTACCGCGCGCTGGGCGTGCCGGTCTACTCGTCGGCCGTCTTCAACTTCGTGCCCAAGATGGCCATGGAGTTCTACCACGCGATTGCCGCCGGCGACAGCGACACCACCAACCGCCTGCTCGACGACTTCTTCCTGCCTTACCTGGACATCCGCAACCGCAAGGCCGGCTACGCCGTCAGCATCGTCAAGGCCGGCGCCAAGCTGGTCGGCCATGACGCCGGACCCGTGCGCGCACCGCTCACCGACCTGACCGGCGAAGAGCTCGAAATGCTCCAAGCCCTGATCAAGAAGTCCGGCGCCGAGTAAGCTGTGCGTGTTTAGCCGCCAAAGCGCCCTCCGACGGAGGGCGTTTTGCTTCTTGATGCAAAGAAAATTTGGCGGAAATCGCCCCGTATGTTGTCATATGGCCCTGCGATTTCCTTCGGTCCCAATGTTTGATTGCGGTCGAACCCGCCGGGCCGGACACCCGTGGGGCCTTCGAGGAACGCGTACACTTGCGGCTGCGCGCGAGGCTGCCCCGCCTTGCCCGCTGCGATTTCCCTATAAGAGAGACAATGCAAACTCCCGCCCGGCCTCCCCGCTCGCGCCTGACCGATTTCGTCATCGAGGAGCTGACCAAGCGTCTTGACGCGCGCCAGTACCGCGCCGGCGACAAGCTGCCGTCCGAACACGCGCTGTGCGACGAGTTCGAGGTCAGCCGCACCGTCATCCGTGAAGCCGTGGCCTCCATGCGCCTGAGCGGGCGCCTGGTCAGCAAACCCGGCATCGGCGTCTTCGTCACTGAAGACCGCGAAAAGCCGATCGATTTCGTCGTCGAGCCCGCCACGGATCCGCGCTGGGCGCTGCACATCATGGAACTGCGCGCGGGCCTGGAAGTGGAAGCCTGTGGGCTGGCGGCGGAGCGCCGCAGCGCGTCGGACCTGAGCGGTATCGTCGAGGCCTTTGACGCCTTCAACCGGGCCACGCGCGACATGGAAGCGGCCGTCAAGGCCGACTACGAGTTTCACCTGGCGATCGCCCGGGCGTCCAACAACCCGCATTTTCCGGCGTTGCTGAAGGCAGCGGTGCGCGACGTCATGCTCGACCTGAACATCAAGCACGGCGGCAAGACCCCCGAAGAGCTCGAAATGTACGAAACCCGCAACGTCCGCGAGCACGAAGCCATCCTGACCGCCATCATGCGCCGCGATCCCGGCGCGGCCCGTGCCGCAATGGCGCGACATCTGGGCGACAGCATCGCGCGCTACCGCAAGCTGTTGTCCCACCCGCCGGCCGTATAACCCCGTCCTTTTGCCCTGCCGTGATGCAGATTACGGGAATCCCCTTACTTGTCTACTTGTATGACAGCTGCCATCATACGTCTTATTGCATAACGTAATGCGACGTCGGCCTCCTTACCGCCTGCGTCCCACGCGACCGTAAGACCCCGCCGTACCAGTGCCGACGATGAGCCCGATTCAGACCCTCCGCAGTACGTTCCATCCCTACGCCACGCGCAGACACCGGCGCGATACCTGACCGGCCAGTCGCCGGCGCTTCCCTACCCGTTTCCCCTTCCGTCCGAATGCGCGACGCGCCATCTCCGGCCTGCCGGGGCGGCCCCCGCACGCTTGGCCGTTTCCGACCCATCCGCTTTTCAATCACTTTCGATCCCCAGGAGAAATCTCCATGCGCAAGTTTCTGAGCTCTGCCATTGCGGCGACCCTGCTGTGCGTTGCTTCCGGCGCACAGGCCGGCGTGACCTTCGAGGCCGTCAAGAAAAAGGGTTTCCTGCAATGCGGCTTTGCCGGCATCCCAGGTTTCTCGGTGCTGGACAGCAAAGGCGAATGGACGGGCCTGGACGTGGACATGTGCCGTGCCGTCGCCGCCGCCATGTTTGGAGATGCCTCCAAGGTCAAGGGCAACGTGCTGACCGCCCAGGCGAAATTCACGGCGTTGCAGTCCGGCGAGATCGACATGCTGTCGCGCAACACCACGCAGACGCTGACCCGCGACACCACGCTAGGCCTGATCGGCGTCGGTGTGAACTTCTATGACGCCCAGGGCCTGATCGTGAAGAAGGCAATGAATGTCAAAAGCGTGAAGGAACTGGACGGCGCCACGATCTGCGTGCAACCCGGCACCACGACTGAACTGAACCTTGCCGACTACTTCCGTAGCCGTGGCATGACCTTCAAGCCCGTGCTGGTCGAAAACTACGACGAAAACTTCCGCCTGCTGGAGTCCGGGCGCTGCGACGCCTACACCAACGACAAGTCCAACACCGCGGCCAACATGCGCACGCGCCTGGCCAAGCCCGACGACTGGGAAATCCTGACCGAGAACCTGTCCAAGGAGCCGCTCGGCCCCATGGTGCGCCAGGGTGACGAGCAATGGTTCAACATCGTGCGCTGGTCGTTGAACGCGATGCTGGAAGCCGAGGAATACGGCATCACGTCCAAGAACGTCGATG
>DALZRX010000124.1:3585-6729 GCA_032015805.1 Achromobacter sp. | reverse complement strand
GCAGGTCGGCAACTACGGCGAAAGCTATGACCGCGCCATGGGCAAGGACAGCCCGCTCAAGCTGGACCGCGGCCTGAACAAGCTGTGGACGCAAGGCGGCCTGATGTACGGCTGGCCGGTACGCTAAGAAGAGGAGCAACACCATGAACAGCATCGTCAACGCCCGACTCAAACAGATCAAACCCTCGCCCAGCATGGCCGCCAAGATCGTCGTGGACGAACTTCGCCGGCAGGGCCGCGAGATCGCCGACTTCACGCTGGGCGAACCCGACATGCCCACGCCCGCGCACATCGCGCGCGCCGGCCAGGAAGCCATCGCGGGCGGCGACATCCGCTACACCAGCCCCAACGGCACCGTGGGCCTGCGGCGCGCAATCGCCACCAGCCTTGAACAGACCTTGGGCGTGCGCTACGGCATGGACCAGATCGCCGTCGGCGCGGGCGCCAAGCAGATCATTGCCGCCGCCCTCACCGCCAGCCTGGAACCAGGCGATGAAGTCATCGTTTGCGCGCCGTACTGGGTCTCCTATCCGGACATGGTGCTGCTGGGAGAGGGCAAGCCGGTCGTGGTCACCGGTCCAGAATCGCAAGGCTTCAAACTCGACGCCGCCACGCTGGAAGCCGCCATCACGCCGCGCACGCGCTGGCTGATCCTGAATTCGCCCAGCAACCCCAGCGGTGCCGTCTACAGGGCCGCCGAGCTGCGCGCACTGACGGACGTGCTGCTGCGCCATCCCCAGGTGTGGATCCTGAGCGACGAGATCTACGCGCCCTTCACCTACAGCGGACAGGCGCACGCCTCTCCCGTGCAGGTCGAGCCCCAGCTCATCGCCCGCACGCTGATCGTCAACGGCATGTCCAAGTCCTACGCCATGACTGGCTGGCGCGTCGGCTACGGCGCCGGTCCGGCCGACCTGATCAAGGCCATGAGCACCGTCATGTCGCAAAGCACGTCGTGCCCCAGCGCCATCTCGCAGGCAGCGGCGCAAGCGGCCCTGGAAGGCGACCAGTCCAGCGTCACGGAAATGGTCGAGATCTTCAAGGCCCGGCGCGACCTGATCGTGCGCCGCCTGAACGACATCCCGGGCATTTCTTGCGCCATGCCGGACGGCGCGTTCTACGTCTACGCCAACGTGCAAGGCCTGATCGGCCGCAAGGGTCCCGATGGCGAACTGAAGACGGACCTGGACGTAAGCCTGTTCTTCCTGCGCGAAGCCGGCGTGGCCGTGATCGACGGCGGTTCGTATGGCCTGTCGCCGTACGTGCGCTTCTCGTTCGCAACCTCCACCGAGGTCATCGAGCAAGGCATGGACCGTCTGGCCGTTGCGGTCGGCGCCCTGATGGCGGGCTGAACCGTGGCGCAGCACACCGCTCAACACCCGGTGCAGCGGCCGCCGCGCCGGGTTTCCTGGAATGATCCGGCCACGCGCGCGGTCGTTTACCAGGCGCTTGCCCTGGCGCTCGTCGGGGCCGCCGTCTGGTTCCTCGTGCACAACACGCTGCATAACCTGTCCATGCGCAACATTGCGACAGGTTTCGGCTTCCTGAAACGCGAGGCCGGTTTTGCCATCGGCGAATCCGTCATTGCTTACGGCCCGGCGGACACGTACGGGCGCGCCATCTTCGCCGGCATCCTGAACACGCTGCGTGTCGGGCTGCTGGCGCTGATCGCCGCCACCGTCCTGGGCGTCTTCATCGGCGTCGGGCGACTGTCAAAGAACTGGCTGGTCAGCAAGATCACCTCGGTGTACGTCGAGGTGATGCGCAACGTGCCGCTCTTGCTGCAGCTCTTCTTCTGGTACGCGCTGATCACCGAAAACATGCCGGGCCCGCGCCAGGCGCACAACCCGCTGCCTGGCGTCTTCATTTCCAACCGCGGCCTGAAGGTGCCGGGGCTGGAAGGCGCCTCGCTGGACTGGGTGCTGGGCGGCCTGGCCCTGGCAATCGTCGGGATCATTGTCTTGGGCCACTGGGCCGCGAAGCGCCAGGAGGCGACGGGGCAGCCGTTCAAGCTCGGCCGCACGGCCATTGGCCTGCTGGTGGCTTTTCCCCTCCTCGGCTGGCTCGCCAGCGGCGCCTCGCTGACTCTGGACATGCCGGCGCTCAAGGGCTTCAACTTCGTCGGCGGCCTGACGCTGACGCCGGAGTTCGTCGCCCTCTTCCTGGGCCTGACCGTCTACACGTCCGCCTTCATTGCCGAGGTCGTGCGCTCGGGCATCCAGGCGGTCAACAACGGCCAGTGGGAGGCCGCCGGTTCGCTGGGCCTGCCGCGCCGGCTGGTGCTGCGCCTGGTGATCCTGCCGCAGGCGCTGCGCGTGATCATTCCCCCGATGACCAGCCAGTACCTGAACCTGCTGAAGAACAGCTCGCTGGCGGTGGCGATCGGCTACCCGGACATCGTGTCGGTCGTGAACACCACGCTGAACCAGACGGGTCAGGCGATCGAGGGCATCCTCATCATCATGGCCGCCTACCTCACGGTCAGCCTGTCGATCTCGATTTTCATGAACTGGTACAACAAGCGCATCGCGCTGGTGGAGCGTTGAGATGAGCAGCACTACGCAAACCCTGAGCGCGGATGTCGCTCCGCCCGGTGCGCAATCGGGCGCGTGGACCTGGGTGCGGTCGCGCCTGTTCTCCTCGCCGCTCAACATCCTGATCACCGTGCTGCTGGCATGGTGCCTGTTGATGGCGGTACCGGCACTGGTCGAATGGGCGTTCATCAAGGCGAGCTTCGATGCGGCCAACGCGCAGGAATGCCGCGCCGCCGGTGGCGCCTGCTGGGCGTTCATCATCGAAAAGCACCGGCTCATCCTCTTTGGCACCTACCCGTTCGACGAACAATGGCGCCCGCTGATCGCCACCGGGATCCTGATTGCGGTGATCGTGGCGAGCGGCATGCGACGCTTCTGGAACGGCAAGCTTGCGCTCATCTGGACGCTGGGCCTGGCGGCCGTGGCCGTGCTGATGTGGGGCGGCGTGTTCGGCCTGACCTACGTCGAAAACGCCCGCTGGGGCGGCCTGCCCCTGACCTTGATCCTGGCCACCTTCGGCATCGCCTTCGCGTTTCCGGTCGGCGTGCTGCTGGCGCTGGGCCGGCGCTCGAAGATGCCGGCCATCAAGGCGCTGTGCGTCGTGTACATC
>DALZRX010000124.1:0-3575 GCA_032015805.1 Achromobacter sp. | reverse complement strand
CATCGGCATCTTCGACCTGACGCTGGCGGCCAAGGCGGCCCTGTCCGACGCGGCTTGGCGGGGTTTCGGGGTGGAGGCCTATCTCTTCATCTCGCTCATCTACTTCGTCTTCTGCTATTCCATGTCCAAATACAGCCGCGCGCTCGAGCAGCGCCTGGCCACCGGGCACGCCCGGTAAACCCGAAGGAGAACAGGCATGTCGGATGCCATCATTCGTCTGCAGGACGTGAACAAGTGGTACGGCCAGTTCCACGTCCTGCGCAACATCAATCTGAACGTCGCCCAAGGCGAGCGCATCGTGGTGTGCGGCCCGTCGGGCTCCGGCAAGTCCACGATGATCCGCTGCATCAACCGGCTGGAGGAACACCAGAAGGGCCAGATCATCGTCGACGGCACGGAATTGACCAGCGACTTGAAGCACATCGAAACCATCCGCCGCGAGGTCGGCATGGTGTTCCAGCACTTCAATCTGTTCCCGCACCTGACCGTGCTGGAGAACCTGACCCTGGGCCCGATGTGGGTCCTCAAACAGTCGCGCGCCAAGGCGGAAGCCACGGCCATGAAGTACCTCGAGCGCGTCCGCATTCCCGATCAGGCCAGCAAGTTCCCCGGCCAGTTGTCCGGCGGCCAGCAACAGCGCGTGGCGATCGCGCGGTCGCTGTGCATGAATCCCAAGGTGATGCTGTTTGACGAACCCACCTCGGCGCTGGACCCGGAAATGGTCAAGGAAGTGCTGGACGTGATGGTGACGCTGGCGCAGGAAAGCGGCATGACGATGATCTGCGTGACGCACGAAATGGGCTTTGCGCGCAAGGTCGCCAACCGGGTGATCTTCATGGACCGGGGCGAGATCATCGAGGAAAACAATCCGGACGACTTCTTCGATCATCCGCAAAACGAGCGGACCAGGATGTTCCTGAGCCAGATCCTGCACTGACGCATCGGCAAGCCGCCGTGCAGTCCTTCAAGCCGCCTTCCTGCAAGGCGGCTTTTTCTTCGCGGCTTGAAGCAACGCCGAAAGAACCGGAACCCGCCGCCCACCGCAGTCATCCCCCGGGAATGCGTATTAGTGATTTGGATATGCCCCTGCAGCCGCACCGTGGGCGCATGGCGGCGAATCACAAAACAGATATCGACATGAGAATTCAATCGTTCTAGCGCGACGGCGCATCGGCCAGACTGCGTCTTTCTCAAAGCGCATACAGGAACACCGATGTCCCTCCCTTCAGTCACCGGCCTGGACCACTACATCATCCGGGTCAACGACCTGCAGGCGGCGACCGACCGCTACGTCAAGCTGGGATTCAGCCTGGCCCCGCAAGGCCGGCACCATCGCGGCACACGCAACCAGACCATCATCCTGGACGCGAATTACCTTGAACTGCTGACCTTTCCCGAGGAACTGAAGGCGCAGTCGCGCTTCGGCGGTTTCGACGACGCCTACGAAGGCCCCGTATCCACGGCACTGCAGACCACCGACAGCACCGCGGTGCATGCGGAGCTGGCAAGATTGGGCATCGACGCCGACCCGCCCGTCAGCGGCGGCCGGCCGGTGCACCTGCCCGACGGCAGCGAGGACGCTGCCTGGAACAACACCCAATTTCCCGCCGGCCTGCTTGGCGTGCCGGACTTCTTCACCTGCGGCCATCTCACGCGCCACCTGGTCTACCGGCCAGAATGGCAGGACCACGCAAACGGCGCCCGCCGCATCGAAGCCTTGATCGTCGTGCATCCCGCGCCGCGCTCGCTGCGCGCAAGTTATGAGCGGGTTTTCGGCGCCATCGCCACCAGCGAATTGCCCGAGGGCGGCCTGTTGGTGCGCCGCGGCAGCCTGCGCATCGAATTCCTCACGCCTGCCGCGTTCGAGCAGCGCTACCCGCAGGTCCGCGTGCCGGCCGGCCTGCCGTCCGCGTCGCAAGGCGGATGGTTTGCGGGCTCCGTCATCGGGGTGCGCGACCTGGCGAGGACGCGCGCGGTGTTCGAAGCCAACCAGGTCGCGTACCGCGCCAATGCACGCGGCGAACTGGTCGTCGCGCCGGAGCATGCCGGCGGCGCCCGATTACTGGGACTGCTTCGCAAACGACTACGCCTCGGCGCGGCAGGCCTTCGTCAACGACGCGGCCGCGCGCGGCGCGGCGCTGTTCCGCTATGAGCATCCCTCGCTCAAGGACCCGCATGGCGACGCGTTGAGCGTCGACGTGGCAATTCTGGGGCGCCGCGATGCGCCGCGCACGCATCTGGCGCTGAGCGGCACCCATGGATTGGAAGGCGCGGCCGGATCGGCCGTTCAGCGCGCATGGCTGGCCGCCGACGGCGCACGGCGCCTGCCCGACGACGTCAACGTGGTGCTGGTGCACGCGCTCAACCCCTACGGTTACGCGTACGACACCCGCACCACCGAAAACAACGTCGACCTGAATCGCAATTTCGTCGATCACACCCGGCCCCAACCCGCAAACCCCCATTACGCCACGCTGCACCCCCACCTGATTCCATCGCTATGGACCGAGGCAACGCACGAGGCTGCCGCGCAGGCGCTGGACGCGTTCAAGGTGGCCCACGGCGCGGACACGCTGTTCAACGTGACCGCCAGCGGCCAGTACACGCACCCGGACGGGCTGGTCTACGGCGGCCAGGGCCCCGAATGGTCCAACCGGACCCTGCGGCGCATCGTCGGCGAGCACCTGGCGGCCAGCGAGCGCGTGGCGTTCATCGACTGGCACACCGGCATCGGCGAATACGGCGAACCATTTTTCCTGTGCTTTAACGACGAGGACAGCGTCGAGCAGTCGCAGGCCGCCCGCTGGTGGGGCGAGGACCGCGTGCGCGGCCAGCGTCCGCATGGACTGGCCCGGCCCGACTACCAAGGCCTGGTGTTCCGCGGCGTGCAACAGGCGCTGGGCGAGCGGTTGCTCGCCGGCGCGGTCGTTGAATTCGGCACGCGCGGCCTGCAGATGCGGTCCGCGCTACGCCTGGACCAATGGCTGCGATTCAAGGCGCCGCAGGCGCCCGATGCCGCGCGTGACGGTCAACTGCGCGCGGACCTGGTCGATGCCTTCGTGCCCGTCTCCAGCGTCTGGCGGCGCAGCGTGGTGGCGCACGGCCTCGCCATCACGCGCCAGGCCATCGACGGCGTCGCCGCCTGGTGACCCCTTCCCGACAACCTCCTTTATATCTAGCATTCCATGAAAGCGATTGTTTTGCGTGAGCACGGCGGCAACGACAAGCTGCGCCTTGAAACCAACTTCCCCGATCCCGTGGCCGGTCCCGATGACGTGGTGATCCGCGTCAAGGCCTCGTCCCTGAACTACCACGACGTCTTCACCCGCCGCGGCATGCCCGGCATCAAGCTGCCCTTCCCCGTCATCATCGGCCTGGACGTGGCGGGCGAGATCGTGAAGACCGGTGAGAACGTGCGCGACTGGAAGGCCGGCGACCGCGTGCTGGTCGACCCGATCGACCGCGTGGACGGCGGGCTGGTCGGCGAGACCATCCATGGCGGGCTGGCCGAGCTGTGCCGCGTTCCCGCGCACCAGTTGCTGCGCCTGCCCGACGAGGTGAGCTTCGAGCAGGCC
>DALZRX010000123.1:0-9755 GCA_032015805.1 Achromobacter sp. | reverse complement strand
CATCATCGGCGAACGCCGGCTGGCGCTGCTGCCGCGCGGCGCGCGCGTCGTCAACGTCGCGCGCGGCGAGCTGATCGACGAAGCGGCGCTGACGCATGCGCTTGCCGCCGGACGGCTGGCCGGCGCCTACCTGGACACCTTCACGGAAGAGCCGCTGCCAAAGGCGTCGCCACTCTGGTCGCTGCCATCTGTCTGGATCAGCCCGCACAACAGCGCCGCATCGCTCGGACACGAGGACCGTGTCGTCGACTGCTTTGCCGGCCATTTCCAGCGCTGGCTGGCGCGTCACGCCGCCAGGTTGGACGGCTTCGCTCCCGAGCGAACCTGACCGGACGACGCCTGCGCGCCGGTCAATGCGCCGCCAAGTGCCGCGTGCGCGCCGTCAGACCCGCCATCAAGGCCGCCACGCCCAGCAGCGCGGCGCTCGCCGCGAACGTGCTTGCGTAGCCGCTGTGATCGAACAGCACCCCGCCCACCGTCGAGCCCAGGGCGATGGCCATCTGCACAACCGCCACGAGCAGGCCCCCACCGGCTTCCGCATCGTGCGGAAAGGTCTTGGCCACCCAGGCCCACCAGCCCACCGGCGCGGCGGTCCCGGTCAGTCCCCACAAGGCCAGCAACGGCACGACGACGAACGCCGAATGTCCGAAGGCGATGAGTCCCAGCGCGATGGCCGCCATCAGGAGCGGGATGGCGATCAGCGTCGGGTAGAAGCCCCGCTGAAGCACGCGGCCGATGAACATGGTGCCGATCAGGCCGGCCGCGCCTATCGCCAGCAGCACGAGCGACAGCGCCGGCACCTGGACGCGTGTCACGGTTTCCAGAAACGGCCGCACATAGGTGAAAAGCGAAAACTGCCCCATGAAGAACAGACTGCTGGCCGCCATGCCGATGGCGACATGCCGGCGTTTGAATAGCGCAAACACGCTGAAGACGCTGCCGCCGCCCGCCGACCGCGCACGGGCAGGCATGGAAGGCAAGGTCAGCCATTGCCAGACCAGCGCGATCAGCGCCACCGGCACGAGGCAAAAGAATGCGCCACGCCAGCCGACGACTGCGCCCAGGTAGGCCCCAAAGGGCGCGGCGACCACGGTCGCCAGCGCGTTGCCGCCGTTCAGGATCGCCAACGCCCGCGGAACCTGCGCGGCCGGCACCAGCCGGATCGCGGTCGCCGCCGACATTGACCAGAAGCCGCCGATCACGACGCCGATCAGCGCGCGGCCCAGCATGTAGATCCAGTAATTGCCCGCCAGCGCGACGATGGCGCCAGACAGGCCCATTGCCGCCGTCAACGCCAGCAGCAGCGTCTTGCGGTGCAGGCTGCCCGCCACGGTCGAGATGAACAGGCTGGTCACGACGGCAAAGGCGCCGGAGATGGCGATGCCCTGCCCCGCCATGCCCTCGGTGACCTGAAGGTCCGACGCCATGGGCGTCAGCAGGCTGACCGGGAGGAATTCGGAGGCCACCAGCGCGAATGCGCACATGGACATCGCCAGGACGGCGCTCCAGGAAGCCGGCTGGGCCGGCGCGGCGCTTGGGGCGTCGACCTGACCCTTCGGGGTGTCAATAGCGGTGCTTGTCATCAAGGACTCAGTATTTCTTGGCGTAATGGAATCGGCCGCGCACTGCACGAGGCGGTGCGCGGCGGGTGTGGATGCGGTAGGGGCCGGAAGCCGGTTCAGGCCGCCAGATGCTTGCGGAAGAATCCGTCCAGCGTGTCCCAGGGGATCAGTCCGACCCGGTCATAGAGGTCCACGTGACCGGCGCCTGCCACCCAGACCAGCTCCTTCGGCTCGGCAGCCAGGGCATAGGCGTCCTCGCTGAATTCACGGGAATGCGCCTGGTCGCCGGCAACGAACAACAGCGGGCGCGGCGAAATCGACGCAATATCGTTGAAAGGGTAGAAGTTCACGAACCGCACCTCGCTGGTCAGCATGCGGTTCTGCGTCTGCGCCAGCGTGCGGCCCTCGGGAATGGCGATGCCGCGCGGCGTGCGATAGAAATCCCAGAATTCCCGCGTCACCGGATCCGTGTCAGCGTCCGGCTGCGCGGGCAGATAGTTGAGGAACTGCCCCTCGCCGCTGGCGTAGTCTTCATAGCGCTGCGCGGCTGCTTTCGCGAGCAGCGCCCGGCGCTGATCCAGCGTCAGGGCGTGGTTCAGCCCGTTGCGCGTCACGGCCCCCATGTCGTACATGCTGACCGTCGCGATCGCCTTCAGGCGCGGATCCATCTTCGCGGCGCTGATGGCGAAACCGCCGCTGCCGCAAATTCCCAGCACGCCAATGCGATCGCGATGCACCCGCCCGCTGGTGCCCAGGTAATCGACCGCCGCGCTGAAGGCTTCGGAATACAGTTCCGGCGCGACCAGGTTGCGCGGCTCGCCGGCACTTTCGCCCCAAAACGGCAGGTCGATGGCCAGCGTGACAAAGCCGCGCTCCGCCAGCTTCTGCGCGTAGAGCATGGCGCTTTGCTCCTTCACCGCGCCCATCGGATGTCCGACGATGATGGCGGGCGCCCCGCCATCGCGGACCAACGCCTTCGGCGTCACCAGATTGCCCGCGACCGCCAGGCGGTATTGCGTCTTGAACGTGACGCGCTGCACGTCCACCTTGCCGCTGCGGTAGAAATTGTCCGCGTCAGCCGGCGCGCTGGGTGACGCCTGCGTTGGCCGTCCGGCGCCTGCGGCGTTTTGAGCGCCCAACGCCGGCGCCACGCCGGCAGAAGCCAGCCCGACAGCGGCGATGCCACTGCCCAAGGTCTTGATGAAGGCGCGGCGGGAGCCTTCATCATCGGTCGCGGTGTCGTAGGGGGAACGGCTGGAATCGGCTTTGTGGCCCATGGCGGAGATGCTCTTGAAGTTCATGGCCAGATGTTGACTGAATGGCGTCCGCCTGATTAGGGGGTGTAATCTTTATGCACCTGTGAAAGAAATTCAGCAATGGCACATCCGAAAGTCAACGACCTGCAGGCCTTCCTGGCGGTCGCCCGCGATCAAAGCTTCACCAAGGCCGCCGCGAAACTGGGTCTCACGCCCTCCGCGCTCAGCCACACCATGCGCTCCCTTGAGGAACGCCTGGGCGTGCGCCTGTTGGCGCGCACCACGCGCAATGTCGCGCCCACGGAAGCCGGCGAACGCCTGATGCGCGCCATTGCACCGCTCTTCGATCAGATTGCCATCGAGGTGGACGCGCTGGGCGAACTGCGTGACAAGCCCAGCGGCACACTGCGTGTCACGTGCACTGACGATTCCCTCGAACTGTGCCTGCGGCCGATGCTCGCCAATTTCCTCAAGGACTATCCGGACATCACCCTGGAGCTCTACGTGGACTACGGCTTCACCAACGTGGTCGAGGAACGCTTCGATGCCGGCGTCCGGCTGGGAGAAGCCATCAGCAAGGACATGATTGCCGTGCGCATCGGCCCGGACTGGCCGCTGATGGTGGTAGGATCGCCTGCATACTTCGCGCGGCATCCGGCGCCCGCGACGCCCCATGACCTGACAGGGCTTCCGTGCGTCAACATCCGGCACCGGCCTTCCGGCTCCATCTACGCATGGGAGTTCGAAAAGAATGGCCAGGCCTTCACCGTCAAGGTTGAAGGCCAATTGGTCTTCAACAGCACCATGCACGTGCTCAACGCGGCCTTGGACGGCATCGGCCTTGCCTACGTGCCCGAGCAGCTCGTTGCGCCCTATCTGGCGGACGGACGGCTCAAGGAAGTCCTGGCCGACTGGTGCCCCACGTTCCAGGGCTTTCACCTGTACTACCCCAACAGGCGGCAGGCCTCGCCGGCCTTCACGGCCTTTGTCGAAGCGCTGAAATATCGCTGAGGTATCACGCTATCTGGCCGGCCGCCCGTGCGCACAGCATTAATTCGTGAATTTGGAGTCTCTGCCTTGTTTCGCAGATTTGAAAACCAGCTCAATCCGTTTCCTTCCGAGAACGTGCCCCTGCCACCCACGGGATTCTTCGCGTTCCTCTGGTTCTGCACGCATGGATCGCGCCGCTACATCGCCGCGCTGGCGATCCTGAGCGCCGCGGTATCCATCTACGAAGCATGGCTCTTCGCCTTTCTGGGCCAGATCGTTGACATGCTCGGCGCCTGGAAAGCCGGCGAGCCCGCGTCGGCCCACGAGCAACGCGTCCTGTGGGGCATCGCCATCGTGCTGGGCGTCAGCGTGGGCGTCGTGGCGTTGCGCACGCTGGTCCAGCACCAGGTCCTTGCCATCAACCTGCCGCTGCGCCTGCGATGGGACTTCCACCGCATGATGCTGCGCCAGAGCCTGTCGTTCTTCTCGGATGAATTCGCCGGCCGCGTCACCACCAAGGTCATGCAGACCGCGCTCGCCGTGCGCGAAGTGCTGCTCACCTTCTGCGAAATCGTGCTGGGCATCGCCGTCTATTTCGTCACCATCGTGGCGCTGGCCGGCGGATTCGACTGGCGCCTCATGCTGCCATTCCTCGGCTGGATGGCGCTCTATGGTCTGGCCATGACGTACTTCGTGCCGCGCCTGGGCAAGGTCGGCAAAGAGCAGGCGCATGCCCGCTCGTCCATGACGGGACGCGTCACCGACGCCTACACCAACATCACCACGGTCAAGCTGTTCTCGCACACCAACCGCGAAGCCCGCTTCGCGCGCGCGGCCATGGAGGACTTCAAGGAAACCGGTTACCGGCAGATGCGCCTGGTCAGCCAGTTCGAGATCGTCAACCAGGCGCTCGTATCGGCCCTTATCCTGGCCGCGGGCGGCTATGCGCTGTGGCTGTGGCACGGCGGCGAAGTCGGCACGGGGGCCGTCGCCGCCGTCACCGCCATGGCGCTGCGCGTGAACGGCATGTCGCACTGGATCATGTGGCAGATGACCTCGCTCTTCGAGAACATCGGCACCGTGCAGGACGGCATCGCCACCTTGACGCACGCGCCCAAGGTCCAGGACGCACCCAACGCGACGCCCCTGCGCGTCACGCAGGGTGAAGTGCAGTTCGACGACGTCTACTTCAATTACAACAACGAACGCCAGGTTCTGGACGGCCTGAGCCTCACCGTGCGCCCCGGCGAGAAGATCGGCCTGGTGGGCCGCTCGGGCGCCGGCAAATCCACGCTCATCAATCTGCTGCTGCGTTTCTACGACGTGGAGCGTGGACAGATCCGCATCGACGGGCAAGACATCTCGCAGGTCACCCAGGACAGCCTGCGCAGCGCCATCGGCATGGTCACGCAGGACACCTCCCTGCTGCACCGCTCCATCTGCGACAACATCGCCTACGGACGCCCCGACGCCGACCCGGCGGAAGTGCGCGCCGCAGCGGTTCGCGCCCAGGCCGACGATTTCATCGAGCAACTCAGCGACTCCCACGGCCACTCGGGCTACGACACGCTGGTCGGCGAGCGCGGCGTCAAGCTCTCGGGCGGACAACGCCAGCGCATCGCGATTGCCCGCGTCATGCTCAAGAACGCGCCCATCCTGCTGCTGGACGAAGCCACCAGCGCACTCGATTCCGAAGTCGAGGCCGCCATCCAGGAAAGCCTGGACGAAGTCATGCAGGGCAAGACCGTCATTGCGATTGCGCACCGGTTGTCCACCATTGCCGCCATGGACCGGCTCATCGTGATGGATCAGGGGCGCATCATCGAACAGGGCAGCCACGCGGAACTGCTGGCGATGAACGGCGTGTATGCGCGCCTGTGGCGGCATCAGAGCGGCGGCTTCCTGGCCGAGGACCCGAGCCAGCCGGTTTGAGACCGCCCCGGGTTCGCGCCCGGGGACCTCATTGCATCGTCAAGGAGTCCACATGCTCGCGTACGCAGCCGGCGCCGTCGCGGCCGCCGCTCTCGCGGCCAGCGTCTACCTCTGCGTGAAGCGGCCATTCCGGTTCAAGGACCACGGGTCGGGCCCGGACTACCGGCCATCCGCAGCGGTTGCCGGAGCGCTGATGACGATCGCCTTGGTGGGTCTCGTCATCGCGTTCAACGCCTGACGCTGTGCCGCCACAGACAAATCTGGTTTCAATTTATTAGGGACACAATAAAAGCCCGGTCGGATAATCCCCGCGCCATTCCATAAGGATTTTTATTGTGAAGTTGAAAGCTGCACTCCTCATTTCTGCGCTCGCCACTGTCGTGATCGCGCCCGCCAACGCCGCGTCCCAACGTTCCGTCGACGCCCGCACGTTCGACGTCGCCGGCGTCAAGACCGGCATGGACTTCGACGAAGCGATGGCCGCCGCCGCCAAGAACTTCAATGTCGGCAAGAACGCACTCAGGATTGGCTACGCGACGAACAATCCCGTCACGAACACCAAGATGCCGATGAATTTCAGCTACGAGAAGGACGGCGTCAACTTCATCGTGCACTTCGAGCCGCGCGTGCCCGTGGACAAGCAACGCCCGCTGGCGGTTTCGCAGATCCGCTATGAACTGCCCTGGACCCCGGCCAACAAGAACGCCATGGGCGAGGCGGTGCTGGAGAAGTACGGCCGGCAATCAAACTACCCCAACGATCTGAACCTGGAGTGGTGCCAGAAGCCCAGCTCTAACCCCGGCATGGGCTGCTCGACGGACATGACGCAAGCGGTACTGAAATACAGCGGCGTGAGCATTCAGATGTACGACCCGGCGTGGACGAATGCGCGCATCCAGTTCGTGGAGCGCAGCCAGACCAGAAAGCCCAGCTTCTGATCTTGTCCTGCTACCTGAGCCGCGCCGGAAGGTGTTCGATCAGCCAATCGATGAACACGCGCAGTCTGTGCGTGACATGGCGGTGGTGCGGGTACACGACATGGAAGGGATAGGGCTGGGGCCGCCACGGTTTCAGGATTTCGACGAGGGCGCCGCTCTTCAAGGCGGCGCCCGCCGCATAGGTGAACGTCTGGATAATCCCCAGCCCGGCGAGCGCGGCGGCAAGATGCGCGTTGCTTTCGTTGACGCCGACCCGATGCTCGACCTTGATCTCCAATTTTTCCCCGCCGCGCTCGAAGCGGAACGGAAATGCACGCCCATTCTGCGGCGAGAGGTAGCTCACCAGCTTATGTCCGTTCTTCAGCTCGTCCGGGTAGGCCGGCGTGCCGAACTGCTTGAGGTATCCCGGCGCGGCGCACGTAATCAGGTCCGCGGTGCCGACATGCCGCGCCACCAAGGACGAATCCTGTAGCGGCCCGCCGCGGATCACGCAGTCGACGTTGTCGCTGATGAGATTGACGGTGCGGTCCGACACGCCCAGATCGATCCGGATGTCGGGATAGCGAGTCAGGAAATCGGGTATCGCGGGGATCAACACGTCGCGCGCCGTGGAGCCCCCCACATCGATGCGCAGGTGACCTTTCGGCTTGCCTTGCACGGCATTG
This sequence comes from Achromobacter sp., assembly GCA_032015805.1. Lineage (GTDB taxonomy): Bacteria > Pseudomonadota > Gammaproteobacteria > Burkholderiales > Burkholderiaceae_B > Achromobacter. Next base: position 2,412 of record DALZRX010000123.1, on the reverse strand, counting down.
AATGAGCCGTCGATGTCTTCCAGGTCGCGCACGATGCGCAACGTTTTCTCGTAGTAGTCGCGCCCCTCCGGCGTGACGGTGACGCGCCGCGTCGTCCGTTGCAAAAGGCGCACGCCAAGGTGCGCCTCCAGGTCCTGGACCATTTTGCTGAGCGTGGCGTTCGGCATGTCCAGCGAGTCCGCCGCCCGCGTGAAACTGCCCGCTTCCACCACGCGGGCAAAGCCCCGAATGGCCGTCAATTGATCCATGCCGCCAGACTCCTCATGCGCGCTGATTATCCACAACCATGGATAGTTATTCCAATCTTACAGGGTTTATTCATTATTTCGGCGGTCCTACATTAGCTCCATGCCCAGTCAACACGGCGCGTTAATGGTCCTCCCCCAGACCGCCGGCTGACTGATCACTTCCTCATCAAGTACATGGAGTTCATCATGAATCAGCAACTGAACGGCAAGATTGCACTCGTCACCGGCGGCACCACGGGCATCGGTCTTGCCACCGCCCAGGAATTGGCCGCGCAAGGCGCGCACGTCTTCATCACTGGACGCCGCCAAGCCGAACTCGATGCCGCCGTGGCCAGCATCGGCGGCGCGGCCACCGGCATACGCGCCGACGCCTCGGTGCTCGGCGACCTCGACACCGTCTACGCCCAGATCGCCAAAAGCGCCGGCAAGCTCGACATCCTGTTCGCCAACGCCGGCGGCGGCGACATGATGCCGCTTGGCGCAATCACCGAAGAGCACTTCGATCGCATCTTCGGCACCAACGTGCGTGGCGTCCTGTTCACCGTCCAGAAGGCGCTGCCGCTGCTGGTCAATGGGGCATCAGTGATCCTCACGGCGTCGACCGTATCGATCCAGGGCACGGCGAACTTCAGCGTGTACAGCGCCAGCAAGGCCGCGGTGCGCAACTTTGCGCGCTCATGGGCGCTTGATCTGAAGGAACGCGGCATCCGCGTGAATGTCGTCAGCCCGGGTCCGATCCGCACGCCGGGACTGGGCGGCCTGGTCTCCGACGAGGCACGCCAGGGGCTGTTCGACCACCTGGCGGCGCAGGTGCCGTTGGGCCGCCTGGGCGAACCGCAAGAGATTGGCAAGGCCGTGGCGTTTCTTGCTTCCGACGCCGCCAGCTTCGTCAATGGCGTTGAACTGTTTGTCGACGGCGGCATGGCGCAGGTCTGACCAATCGCCCCGCTGCCCGATCCGCCCGCCGCGCCGATGGCCTTCATCGGACGCGGCCCGGTTCAGCCGCCTTTTCGCTGCGTTGCAAATCGAATCCTTCTCGCCTTCCGTCGTGACCTATGCTGGTCTGTCCGGCCCGCCGTGGCCCCTTTCTGGAGGAGCAGCGCATGTTGGACCATCTTGAGTTTCACGTCAGCGACTTCGCACGCAGCCGCGCCTTTTACCTGAGCGCGCTCGCGACTCTGGGGTACGTGCCGCGCAAGGCACTCGCAACGGGCATGGGCTTTGGCTTGGGCGAACCTGACGAAGCAGGCGACCCGGGCGGCGAATTCTGGATCCACCAAGGCACGCCCAGCACGCCACGCGTGCACGTGGCTTTTCGCGCCCGCAGCCGTGAAGAAGTCGACGCCTTCCACCGCGCCGCCTTGGAAGCCGGCGGTCGCGACAACGGCGCGCCGGGCCTGCGCCCGCAATATCACCCCAACTACTACGGCGCCTTCATCCTGGACCCCGACGGCTACAACGTCGAGGCCGTGTATCACCGCGCCGTGTGATCCGCCGGCTCTTTGAGCGCAGCCGGGACGGTCCGCCCCAACGCGATCGGCGAAACCATGCGGCAGCGCCCGATGCCATGGCAACGGGCGTCAACAGCAATGGGATTTTGTGGAGCGGGTGAAGGGAATCGAACCCTCGTATGAAGCTTGGGAAGCTGCCGTTCTACCATTGAACTACACCCGCTCGGGTGTCGTGCCGCGGCCGTGGGCCGGGCAGAGCCGCGATTATAGCGCGGCTTTTTTTGGGCGGGGCGATTGCACAGTCCGCCCCCTCCCCCTGCAAACCGCGATATCAGTTCGCCGTGATGTTGGCCGCCTTGACCACCTTGCCCCAGCGATCCAGCTCGGTCTTCGTGTAGTCGCCAAGCTCCTTCGGGCCCATGAAGATCGCTTCGGCGCCCTGCTCGGCAGCCTTCTTGCGGAACTCGTCGGACTTCATGATCTTCTGGATTTCGCCCGCGATCTTGTCGACGACCGGTGCGGGCGTGTCCTTGGGCGCGTACATGGCGAACCACGACGAGACGATCAGGTCGGGGTAGCCGGCTTCGGCGGCCGTGGGCACGTCAGGCAGCGAGGGCAGTCGCGTGTTGCCCGTAACCGCCAGCGCGCGCAGCTTGCCCGCGGCGATCTGGCCGAGCAGCGGCGGCGGCGTGGTGATGGTCATGTCGACGGCG
>DALZRX010000122.1:0-9759 GCA_032015805.1 Achromobacter sp. | reverse complement strand
GGCGGGCATGAAGGATTCCAAGGTCATCGTCGCCATCAACAAGGACGGCGACGCGCCGATCTTCGGCGTGGCGGATTACGGTCTGGTCGGCGATCTGTTCGAAGCCGTGCCGGCCCTGACGTCGTCGCTGCCCTGACGTCGTCGCTGCCCTGACGGGCGGATGTCAACGCCGCAGGCTGCGCCACAGCGTGGCCGGCGGCAGGCCGAGCGCGGGGGCAAGTTCCTTCTGGATGAGCCGTTCCATGGCCATCATGATCACGTCGCGCGCCTCGGCCGGCAGCTTGCCCACCTCCTGCTGGCGCGCCGCCAGGTACAGCGTGCGGGACAGGCTGGGATCGTCGGCGCGCGTCGCGCCCAGGAAAGGGGCCAGCGGCAGCACGCGCAACTGGTCCAGGAAGTGGCGCGATTGCCAGATGCACAGCGGCGTGCTGATGCCGAATCCCAGCCCGGCCGTGACCAGGCTGAGCAGCGGATCGGTATTGTCGAATTCGTAGGTGCGTTCAATCATCACGCCGTGCGACTCGACCAGCCGGTCGATCTCGGCGCCGATGAACGAGCGCGCGCTGTAGCGGATGAACTGCGCACGCTTGCCCAGTTCCTGCAGCGTATCGATCCGGTCCATGCTCATCGAGCGCGGAACGATCAGCACGTAAGGCTCGCTGAACAGGCTGTACTTGCGGATGGTGGGCTTGCCGGCCGACGCGCTGGTGGTGACGACAAGGTCGAGCTGCCGGTCCTCCAGTTGCTTGTCCAGCACCGGCGTGATGCCCGACCACAGCCGGATCTGGCGCGAGGCGCCGGACAGGCCATGGATCAGCGTCGGCCCCAGCGTCCCTGCAAACGAGTCCACGCAACCGAAGCGCACGATGTTGCGCTTGGCCCGGCTGAGGTTGCGCACGCTCTCGGTCATGTCGCCCGCCTGCGCCAGCAGCCGCGCCGCATGTTCGAACAGCAGTTCGCCGGCGGGCGTGGGCCGGGCAGGGCGGGTGCTGCGGTCCAGCAGTTCGGTCGACATGGCGGCCTCGAGCTGCTTGATCCGCTGCGACACCGCCGCCTGCGAAAAGCCCAGCAGGCGCGCCGCGCCCGAGACCGAGGCGGCCTCCACCACCGCCACCCAGGTCAGCAGCAGGCTCCATTCCGGATAGTTTTCCGTGGAGCTGAACGAAAAGCGGTTCATGGGGGCGGCGTCCGGCTGCGGTGTCGTGGGGGCTCAGCGCTGGCGTGCGGTTGTCTGGCGCAACGCGGCGGTCACCATGCCTTCGACCACCGGGATGACCTTCCCGGCCAGGTCGGGGCGATAACCGTACGGATACGTCTCGTCCATGTAGGTGGACTGGCACATCTCGAGCTGGATGGCGTGGATGTTGTCGGCCGGCGCACCATAGTGGCGCGTGATGTACCCGCCCTTGAAGCGGCCGTTGACGGCCCAGGTGTAGTCCTTGCAACCGTCCAACTGGGTCTGCACCGCGGCCAGGATGTCGGGGGCGCACGCGGCGCCGTCGGACGTGCCGATGTTCAGGTCGGGCAGCTTGCCCTCGAAGAGGCGCGGCAGGACGCTGGCGATCGAGTGGGCTTCCCACAACAGCACCGTGCCGTGCTCGGCCTTGATGCGGGCAATCTCCTCGCGCAGTTTGGCGTGGTAGGGGTTCCAGTACGTGTCCAGGCGGTGGGCGCGTTCCGCGTCGGTCAGGGGGGCATCGTTCTGGTACAGCGCGTCGCCGCGAAACGCCTGCGTGGGGCAAAGGCCGGTCTTGGTCTGGCCGGGATACAGGCTTTCGTCGTTGGGCGGGCGGTTCAGGTCGACGACGTACCGCGAATAGCGCGCGCCCAGCACGGACGCGCCCAGCGCCTGGGCGAACTGATACAGCGTGTCCAGATGCCAATCGGTGTCGCCGGATTGCAGGGCGACGGACGTCATCTGCGGGCGCTGGGCGTCGGGGATCTCGCTGCCGAGGTGGGGAATGGAGATCAGCAGCGGGGCGGTGCCGCGGCTGAAGTGATAGATGTCGCTCAAAGGGAAACTCCGGATGGCAATGGCAATGCGCCGCGGCGGGACCGCGGGTGACGGGCGTCTGCAATGCTAGGCAGCGCGGCCCGCCTCGGGAATTGCATCAGTTTAATGGATGCTGATAATCAGCCAACCCGATGCTGCGGGCGATGACCGGCCAAGGGTACGGTAACCGTCTTCCGGGCGGGACTCGTATGCTGGCGCTGGCCGGCGCCTGTGAACAGGGCCGCGGGGCCGTGTGGGGTAGAGTAGATGGCGCGCACACTCTAGCGAGCCTCCATGATTGACGAACTGATCCAACTGGGCAAGCTGGTCAGCCTGGGACTGGCGCTGATGCTGCCGCTGGCCAATCCGCTGACGTCCATGACGCTGCTGCTGTCGCTCGGACAGCAGATTCCGTTCAAGGAACGGCAGAAGCAGGTGACCCAGGCGGCGTTCTACGTCGTCGGCATCATGCTGGTGACGTTCTACGCCGGCGCGCTGCTGATGCACACCTTCGGCATTTCCATCCCGGGGCTGCGCATCGCCGGCGGACTGATCGTGGCCACCATCGGGTTCAGCATGCTGTTTCCGTCGGACCAGCCGCGCGCCCTGGAGGCCGAAGCCGCGGCCGACGCGCTTGAGCGCCCCAGCCCGAACATCGCGTTCGTGCCGCTGGCCTTGCCGGGCACGGCCGGGCCCGGCACGATCGCCATGATCATCAGCGGCGCGGCATCCATCGATACCGCCATCGCGCCGGACTATGCGCGGTGGGTGGTGGCCGTGGCGCCGGTCATCGTGTTTGCCCTGTTGGGGCTGCTGTTCTGGATCTGCCTGCACTGGGCTGGCCGCATCGTGGCCGTGATCGGCAAGAGCGGCGTGGAGGCGATTTCGCGGGTCATGGGCTTCCTGCTGGTCTGCATGGGCGTGCAGTTTGTCATCAACGGCGTGCTGGAGATCGTCGGCAAATACCCCAATCTGTAGCGGCGCCGGATGGCGCGCGACATCAAAAAAACCTGTTTGTTTCGCGCCAAAAGTGGCCGCATTAATGATCGTGAAACGCTGAGGTACGTACAATTACATTTTTGAAGTTTCGCCGCGCGCCTCTCCGGCCCACACGCGGCGCCTGTTTTTATGTGCAATAGCATGATTGACCACAAGGCAAGGCAGCTTGCGGCAGCCCGCGAACCTGCCGCGATTCACGAATGGGCAGGCAGGCCCGCCACGAGCGGCGCTGCGGCCGTCCACGAGAGCGCGGCATGATGCACTGGTTGCTCTTGATCGTCTCGGGGCTGGCGCTTGCCGGCATTGCCGCTGCCTTGATGCACCAGCCCGGCGTCCGCCTTTACGACTGGATCGCGACCCGCGCGCGTCGGCCTCGGACGGCCGTCCGGCCCAGTCTCCCAGACACCAAGCGCGAACCGCTGACCCACACGGGCTGAGCCGCGCCCAATCCCCGCTACCGCCGGTTCGGTCAGCGCGCCGGCCGTGCCAGATCCAGGTGCCCGCGCAGCGTGGTGTGTTCGTAGTCGTGGCGGAACAGTCCGCGTTTCTGCAGCACCGGCACCACCTGATCAACGAAGTCATCGATGCCGCTCGGCAATGATGGCGGCATCAGGTTGAAGCCGTCGGCGCCTTCGTTTCTGAACCAGTGTTCCATGCGGTCGGCGATCTGTTCCGGTGTTCCCACCATCGTGCAATGACCGCCGCCGGCGGCCAGCCTGCCGAGCAGCTCGCGCACGGTGGGCTGTTCGGTTTCGATGATGCGCAGGATGGTCGCGTAACGGCCCTTCGGGCCGGTGAACGCAGACAAGGGGGGCAGGGACGGCACGGGCGCGTCCAGTTCCCAGTCCGAACAATCCTGCAATACGAACATGCCCAACTGGCGCAGCGATGCATCGGCGGGCAGCAGCTCGTCCAGTTCGCGCTGCTTGGCGCGCGCTTCGGCCTCGGTCGAGCCGACGTAGGTGACCAGCCCCGGCATGATCGGCACGAAGGCGTCGCGGCCCGCGGCGCGCACGCGCTGCTTGATGTCGCGGTAGTAGGACTGCGCGGCCGGCAGGTCGTAGGCCACCGCGTAGATGGCTTCGGCGCGTCGCGCCGCCAGATCGCGGCCCTGGTCCGAGGCGCCCGCCTGGAACAGCACGGGATGCCCCTGCGGCGGACGCGGCACCGTGAGCGGGCCGTCCACCAGGAAATGCTCGCCATGGTGAAGAATCTTGTGCAGGCGGTCGGGCACGCCGAAGTAACCGTTGCGGTCGATGGCCAACGCGTCGTCGTCCCACGAGTCGAACAGCCGCAGCGCGACGTCGATAAACTCTTCGGCGCGGGCGTAACGCCAGTCGTGGCCGGGCATGGATTCGTAGCCATGGTTGCGCGCTTCGGCGTCGAACATCGACGTCACCACGTTCCAGCCCATGCGGCCGCCGGAAATATGATCCAGCGAGGCAACCATGCGCGCTGCATGAAACGGCGTGAAGAATGTGCTGGACACAGTGCTGATCAGGCCGATGTGCGTCGTGGCGCGGGCGATCGCCGCCATCGTGGTGAGGGGTTCCAAGTACCAGCGCGGGCCGTCGCCGATGTTGTCCATCGACTGGCCGTCGGCAAAGAAAATGGCATCGAGCTTGCCGCGTTCGGCCGTGCGGGCAAGGCTTTCGTAGTAGCCGATGTCGCCCAGCCGCTCAGCCGCCGAGTCCGGATGGCGCCAGGCCGCGCGATGGTGGCCGCAGCCGAAAATGAACAGGTTCAGGTGCATCATGGCGATCCGCTCGTCGATTGCGTCATCAGTTGCCGCGTCCGGCACGCCCTCGGGTGCCGCAAGCGGGCGAACTTAGCATAAATCGCCGGGGCGGGCGCCTGCCACATTGGCCATCGCCGCGCGTTGACATCGCCGCGCCGCTCTCCTAACCTTGCGGCTATTCCTGGGGGAGCCCTGTACGGGCTGAGATTCCGCGCCAACGCGGTAACCCTTTGAACCTGATCCGGGTAATGCCGGCGAAGGGAAGGACTCCGCAAGTCTCGCGCGCCCTCCCTGATTCCATTCATCCTGCGGCCCTCCCCATGGCGGGCCGCCGCGTTACGCGTCCGGCCCCAGGCCGCCCGCGGGAGGACCGACCTTCATGTTGACCCAAACCACCGCCCTGATATGGCTGCTGCTGTTCTCGGGCGGATTTGCCATGGCCAGCGTGCTCTACACCCGGCGCAAGCGCAGCACGCTGGAAGACTACATCGTCGCGCGCAACAGCCAAGGTTCCTTCGGCACGATCCTGACCCTGATGGCGTCCACGCTGGGCGCATGGATCCTCTTCTCTCCGGCGCAGGCGGCCACGTGGGGCGGGTTGGCGGCCGTCATCGGCTACGCGCTGGGCTCGATGTCGCCGCGTTTGGTCATGATTCCGCTGGGGCGGCGCATGCGCGAACTGATTCCGCACGGTCACACGCTGACGGAATTCCTGATGGCCCGCTATGGCCGGCCCATGTATGGCCTCGCGCTCTTCATCATGCTGTTCTATCTGTTCATCGCGCTGTCGGCCGAGGTCACGGCCATCGCCAAGCTGGTCGCGATGCTGGCGCCCGTGCCCCTGTGGACCACCGCCGCCATCGTGATGGGGACGACCTTGCTCTACACCACCTACGGCGGCCTGCGCTCGTCCATCTTCACCGACCAGGTGCAGATGATGATCATCGTGCCGCTCCTGGTGGTCCTGTGCTTCGTCGGCTGGCAGGCGACCGGGGGCGCATTGCCCACCATCGAGGCGCTGCAGGCCAAGGCGCCGCAACTGCTGGACCTGACCGACCCCGTCGGCGTGAAGGCCGGACTGACCTTCTTTGTCGCCATCCTCCTGACCGGGATCTTTCACCAAGGCAACTGGCAACGCATCTACGCCGCCCGCGACACCCGCACCATGCGCAACGGCTTTCTGCTGGGTGGCGTGCTGGTCGCGCCGTTCATCTTCCTGATGGGCCTGTTCGGCCTGGCCTTCGTCGGGCTGGCGCCGGCGGGCGACAGCTCGATCGCGCTGTTCAGCGTGATCATGCCCCACGCCCCGGCGTGGTTCGTCATTGCCCTGATCCCGCTGGGCCTGTCCCTGGTCATGAGCACCGCCGATACCGCAATCAGCGCGACGTCCAGCATCATCGCGGTGGACCTGCGTCGCCTCATGCCCAACGCCACGGCCGCGACCATGAAGCGGCTGGCACGCTGGCTGGTGCTGCTGATGGCGATTCCCGTCATGATCGTGGCGTCCCAGGGCTACAGCGTGCTGTACCTGTTCCTGCTGGCCGACCTGCTGTGCTCGGCCGCCGCGTTCCCGGTGTTCTATGGGCTGTTCAGCCGCAAGCACGATGGCTTCACCGCCACCGCCTCCACGATCACCGGCCTCATCGCCGGTCTGTTCTTCTTCCCCGCGCCGGGCGACAAACCGACGTTCCTGCTGGAATCGTTCCTGCTGGCGGCGTTTGTGCCGGTCGTGACGACCGTACTGATCCGCTTGGTGATGCGCGGCCGCAAGGAGTTCGATTTTTCGACCCTGAGCGCGGCGGTGCGGCGGTTGGATAAGGAGACGGTTTGAGGGGGGCGGGATGTGGTGGAAAAGCCGTGCCTCGTACTGAAATCGATGTAACGCGCGAATGCTCGCGCGTCTACATGTCGTCCCAGGGGTTGATGACGGCTATGCCAGCGGCCTGGAAAGGCGCTGTATCGCGGCTGGCGACAATCATGCCGCGGGCCGCTGCCGAGGCTGCGATGTAGCCATCTGGTGTGCTGATGGCTTTGCCCGCCCTGCGCGCCTCGGCCATCAACTGGCAATAAGACTCTGATGCCTCGAGGTCGAAGGGGAGAATTCGCCCAAAGAACGCAGGCAACAATCCGTCTTCCAGGAGCATGCGATAGTGATCCCGTCGTTTACCTCGGGGCATGGCCGCCACGCCGAAACGCAGTTCCGCGACGGTGATGGCTGACACAAAGAGCGTTTCCGCCGTCTGCGCATCCAGCCATTCCAGCACTCGGTGAGCCGGCCGTGGTTTCCAGGTTTCCGAAATGACATTGGTGTCGAGAACGATCATTCGAAATCCATCGGCTTAGCGGGCGTTTTATCGCGAACTCTTTCGAATGATTCGACCTCGGCGTCGCTCAAAGGGCCTGCCTTTTGGGCGAGCGAAGCCAGAAGGGAACCAATTTTCAGACGACCCTCGGGACGAGCGGCTTGTTCAAGAATGGCGCGAACTTCCGCTTCGGTGCTGCGGCCGTGCTTGGCGGCGCGCGCTCGGATAGCGCGATGCACCTCGTCTGGGATATTGCGAACAGTGATCGAGGCCATGATGTGGAACCTCTCGGTGTGGACTGATGTCATTCTAGTAATTTGATATCACCGTCACAAGTTCGTGTGCCCGAAACTGCATGTGGAGCTCAACGGGGTTAAACGCTGCGATTCTGTGTGCGCTTTTGGCCCCGCCATTTGGGGGAGATGGCGGCTTCATCGAAGCGGCCAAACTTTAGTGATTGTGTGCTCGCGCGGGGAATCGCGCGACGCTAGCGTCAGGAAAATCAGACCAAAAAACAAAAAAGCCCTGGACCACAAGTGTCCAAGGCTTTTCCGTCTGGAATTTGGTGGAGCGGAGGAGGATCGAACTCCCGACCTTCGCATTGCGAACGCGACGCTCTCCCAGCTGAGCTACCGCCCCAAATCAAGCAAGACGAGAAATATACAGGAATTCAGCCCGGCTGCGCAACACGCCTTCGGGACCGATTTTTTCAAACGAACTGGAGCGTGGCGATGACCGGGGCGTGGTCCGACGGCTGCTCGTTGCGGCGGGGTTCCTTGTCGATCACGCAGGCGACGCAGCGCTTGACCAGGGGGGCGGACAGCAGCACGTGGTCGATGCGCAGGCCCGCGTTGCGGCGGAAGGCGAACTGGCGGTAATCCCACCAGGTGAAGGACTTTTCCGGCTGCTCGAAAAGGCGGAACGAGTCGGTCAGGCCCACGTCGATCAGCGTGCGCAGCGCCTGGCGTTCCGGTTCGGACACCAGGACCTGGCCTTCCCACTTTTCGGGGTTGTGTACGTCTTCATCGGCCGGCGCGACGTTGTAGTCGCCCAGCACGGCAAGGCGGGGGAACTGCTTGATCTCTTCGGCCAGCCATTTGTGCATGGCCTCGAACCATTCCAGCTTGTACGCGTACTTGTCGGACCCGACGGATTGGCCATTGGGGCAGTAGGCGCACACGACGCGCACGTCGCCTTCGGGACTGGGAAAGGTCAGGGCCAGCACGCGCTGCTGCGGGTCTTCATAGCCGGGGATGTTGCGCACCATCGTCGTGCCGGGCACGCGCGAGATGATGGCCACGCCGTTGTAGGTTTTCTGGCCGGCCCAGACGGCGTGGTAGCCGGCTTCCTTGAACGCCGCCTCGGGGAACTTGTCGTCGGTGAGCTTGAGCTCCTGGATGCACAGCACGTCGACGGGATTGGCGGCGAGCCAGTCCAGGACCTGTTGCAGGCGCACGTTCAGGGAGTTGACGTTCCAGGTGGCGAGTTTCATGTTTTTTTGCGGTGGTATGTTTATGCGGCTCTCGCGGCATCGGGCGCGTAAAGCGAAACGATGGCTTCAAAATCGGCTTCGGACCTGTCCTTGAACCGAGAGCAAGTCAGGGCGGCAAGGCCGTCCCCGGGATGGGGAATGATACCGCGCCGCCATGCTGAATTCTTCCGCTCAAGGTGTCTGACACCCTGGCGAGATGATCGTCAGCTTGAAGCCGCATCTCAGCGGGTGTTAGGCACCGGCCCCCGCCAAGCCTGCCGTTTGAACGCCCGCGTTTTCGCATCCGCGAAGCAAAAGCCCCGATCTCATGTCGGGGCTTTTTGACTTCGGCTACTCGCTGATGTGATTGAACTGGACCGATCCCGGCTCGATTCCGCCGCGCCGCAGCCGGCCGTCGACATCTTCCGGATTCCCGCCCGCCGCGTCCGCCGCCGGCAAGTCCAGCCAATTGGCCAGTTCCTGCTTGGCCTGCTGGCTGTCGGAAATCCCGCCATTCACCAGCGCCACGCCGTCGCTGCCGTCGAGCTTTCGATAACTGATCTGTGTCTTCATCTTGCCTCCTGGGTTGCGGTGGATTTGACGGTCCACCGTAACACACGGCGCATCGTCGACGTCCGGGGAGAGACCCGGATGCGACGGTCAGCCCTTCACCAATCCGCCGTCGACAATCAGGTTCTGCCCTGTCACCGCGCGCGACCACGGGCTGGCGAAGAACAGCACGGCGTCGGCGAATTGTTCCGGCGTGGTGACTTCGCGCAGCGGCGTGCCGGCGGCGATCATGTCGAAGACGGCGTCGGGCGTGGCGGCCGAGGCGTCGGTGGTGCGCAGCAGGCCGCCGGACACCATGTTGACGGTGATGCCGTCCGCGCCCAGCTCGTGGGACAGAGTGCGGGTGAAGGCCAGCAACGCGGCCTTGGCGGCGGTGTAGTCGTGGTACGGAACCACGGGGTTCTGGACCAGGTTGGTGCCCACGTTGATGATGCGTCCGCCGCCGGCGGCGCGCATGCCGGGCAGGGCGGCCTGCGTGGTGTTCAGGGCGCCGCGCACGATGCCCTCGAGCTGGGCGTTCATCTGCGACCAGTCCAGCGTGTCGGCGTGGGGGCGCGCGTCGCCGTTGAACTGGAAGGCGGGCAGGGCGCTGTTGACGATGGTGCTGACCGGCAGGTCGAAGTGCTGGCTGGCGCGCGCGATCATGGCGGCGACGGCGGCGGGGTCGCGCACGTCGGCCTGCACG
>DALZRX010000121.1:0-9764 GCA_032015805.1 Achromobacter sp. | reverse complement strand
GCGCGGCAGTGGACACCGCCGCCGTCTTGCGCGGCGCCGCGGCCCGCTTGCGGGCAGGTTTGGGAGACGCCATGCGCATCGCCGCGCGTTGGAGCCGGGTGATTTTTTTTGCCGCTTTGAAAAACAGACTGCTGAAACTGCGCGCCATTGCTAGGGCCTGTTCGGTAGTTCCTGTTTGCCGCGCCGCCCGGTGAGCCGGGGTTGGCAGCGCCGGACGCGGGTCGCCGCGGCTATGCCGCTCCGCAAGGCGGATACCTGCCGTCTGAGGCGGGCGTGAGGATGGGCGGTGAGGACGCCCCAACCGTAAGACGATGTGCCGGATTCATGAGAGCTTCCCCTAAGAGTGTCGATCACGGCAGCGCCAGGCGCGGCCGACGTGCAAGCCCGGAGTGAAGAACACGCGCCGCCTCTATGGGCGGTTCGTTCGCGTGTTAAATGTATCACAGAGTAACTAATTCGCCCCGTGCTTCTTGCCGTCTCGATGACGCGGCGACCTTGCACCAGATCAAACCTTCCGCGCATCGATCAGCGCAACGCGACGTCCGCGCTTGAGCGCCCGAACCAAAAAGCCTATGGTGGAAAACTTGTCATCACAGGTTCACCATGTTTCCCAACGACCGACCCCAGACCTTGGGCGAAGAGATCGCCAACAGCATCAGCCACGGCGTGGGCGCTGCGGGCGCGCTGGCCGGCACGCCGCTCCTGATCGCCGCCGCCATGCGTCAGGGCGATGCGGCCTTCATCGCCGGCGCCGCGGTATTCGCGGTTTCGATGTGCCTGCTGTACCTCGCATCGACCATCTATCACGCGCTGCCCCGCTGCCGCGCCAAGCAAGTCTTCAATGTGCTGGACCATTCCGCCATCTACCTGCTCATTGCCGGCACCTATACCCCCTTCGCGCTGGGCGCGCTGCGAGGCCCCTGGGGCTGGACCCTCTTCGGGCTGGTGTGGGGCCTGGCGCTTTTGGGCGTGGGCCTGAAGGCCAGCAAACGGCTCAACCGGCCCGCGCTTTCCACCGGCCTGTACCTGGCAATGGGCTGGATCGTCGTCATCGCGATCAAACCCCTGCTCGAACGGGTGCCATCCGGCGGCTTGTGGTGGCTCGTGGCGGGCGGCCTCGCGTACACCGGCGGCGTGCTGTTCTTCGTGTTCGACAACCGCTGGCGCTACAGCCATTTCATCTGGCATCTTTTCGTGCTGGCCGGCACTGCCTGCCACTTCTTCGCGGTGTTCTGGTATGCAGCCTAAGGCCGCAACGTGTATGTCCCGCTCCTGATCCTCGCGATGTTGCGCATGATCGCGCTCTGAGCCCGGTTTCGAACAAACCTAAGGACACATCCCAGCCAGCAGCGACTACGAAACCGCGCAAAACGTTTCGGACGCGCCCCCGGGGTGGCCCTCCCGGGATGCATCCACCATCTCGTGGCCTGCCGAAACAGGAAAACACATCGCGAAACTTGTCCCCTGCCCGTCCGGCTCGTCATCATGGTCGGACTTTCAACCGGAACAAGGAGTATTCATGCAGCGTTCCACTTATGCATTCCTATCCGCCGCCATTCTGACGACGGCGCTGTCCGGTGCACCGGCCCTGGCGCAACAGGCCGCCCAACCCCAGGCGCAGACGCAGGCTCAGCCGGGCATGGCGCCCGCCGTGCAGAAGCCGACGGATCAGCAATTGCAGAAATTCGCCGCGGCGTCGCAAAAGATCTCGGGCGTCGTTGACGAATACCGTCCCAAGGTCGACGCCGCCAAGACCGACGAGGCCAAGCAGAAGGTCGTCCAGGAAGCGGACGCCAAGATGGTGAAGCTCGTCCGTGCAGACGGGCTGTCGGTCGAGGAATTCAACGGCATCGGCCAGGCCGTGCAGCAGGATCCCCAGTTGCGTGACCGTCTGATGAAGATGAATCCGCAGCGTTAAGCGCGTCGCGGTATGGCCGCGAACCGGCTATGACAAGGCGCCGTTTGCCCCATGGGACAAACGGCGCCTTGTGTTTTGCGGGCTGGCAGGCTTTGCCGCGGCGGGTGCGGCATTCCCAAATCATTGAAAACGCATCAGGTCTTCAAGCGATAGCCCGTCTTGAAGATCCATCGCACGCCAATCAGGCAGGCCACCAGGAAGGCCAGCGTCATGCCCACGCTGATCTCAATGCTGACGTCCGAGACGCCGAAGAAGGCCCAGCGGAATCCGCTGACCAGATAGACGACCGGATTGAACAGCGTGACGGTCTGCCAGAACGGCGGCAGCATGTTGATGGAGTAGAACGTGCCGCCCAGGAAGGTCAGCGGCGTGATGATCATCAGCGGAATGATCTGCAGCTTTTCAAAGCCATCGGCCCAGATGCCGATGATGAAGCCGAACAGGCTGAACGTCACGGCGGTAAGGACCAGAAACGACAGCATCCAGAACGGATGCGCCACGTCGAACGCCACGAACAGCCGCGCCGTCGCCAGCATGATGAGGCCCAGGATGATGGACTTGCTGGCGGCTGCCCCCACGTAGCCCATCAGGATCTCGACGTACGAGATGGGCGCGGAATGGATCTCGTAGATCGTGCCGGAAAAGCGTGGCATGTAGATGCCGAACGAGGCATTGGCGACGCTTTGCGTCAGCAGCGACAGCATGATCATGCCCGGGACAATGAAGGCCCCGTAGCTCACGCCGTCGATCTCGACCATGTGCGAGCCGATGGCCGAGCCGAAAACGACGAAATAGAGCGAGGTTGAAATCACCGGCGACAGCACGCTTTGCATCAGCGTGCGCCAGGCGCGGGCCATTTCAAAAAGGTAGATGGCGCGTATGGCGTAGAAGTTCATGATTGACCGTGCACCAGGCTGACGAAGATGTCCTCGAGCGAGCTCTCCGAGGTGTTCAGATCGGCAAATTCGATCTGCAGGCGGCTCAGGTCCTGCAGCAGGCGCGAGATGTCGCCGCCGCGCTCGTTGTCGTAGGTGTAGACCAGCTTGTAGCCGTCGGCGGACAGCTCCAACTGGTGGGCGTCCAGCGCCGTCGGAATACCGGGCAGCGGCGCCTTCAAGGTCAGCGCGAGCTGGCGCTTGCCCAGCTTGGCCATAAGCGCATCTTTTTGCTCGACGAGGATGATTTCGCCCTTGCGGATCACGCCGATGCGGTCCGCCATTTCCTGGGCTTCCTCGATGTAATGCGTGGTGAGGATGATGGTGACGCCGCTTTCGCGCAGCCGCCGCACCATTTCCCACATGCCGCGCCGCAACTCGACGTCGACACCCGCCGTGGGTTCGTCCAGGAACAGGATGGCGGGTTCATGCGACAGCGCCTTGGCGATCATGACACGCCGCTTCATGCCGCCGGAAAGCGCCATGATGCGGCTGTCCTTCTTGTCCCACAGCGACAGGTCGCGCAGGACTTTCTCGATGTAGGCCGGATCGGCGGGCTTGCCGAACAAGCCGCGGCTGAAGGTGACGGTATTCCAGACGCTTTCGAAGGCGTCCGTGGAGATTTCCTGCGGCACCAGTCCGATCTTGGACCGGGCGGCGCGGAAGTCCGTCACGATGTCGTGGCCGTCGGCCAGCACCGTCCCCTGCGTGGGATTCACGATGCCGCAGATGATGCTGATCAGCGTGGTCTTGCCCGCGCCGTTCGGCCCGAGCAACGCGAAAATCTCGCCGCGCTGGATGTCCAGGCTGACGTTCTTGAGCGCCTGGAATCCCGACGCATATTGCTTGGATAAGCCTTGTACTGAAATGACTGGCTGCACGCGAGCCCCCAACTTGACCATAGCCGGAGGATTTTACCCGCCGCGCAGCCCCGGCTTGTTCAACCTGGCAGAACGGTGTGTTTGGCTTTTGGGAACATTGAGGCTAGAAGTCTTCGTCCTCTTGCACTTTCGGCATCAGGTACGCCGTCAGCGCGCTGGACAAGCCGGCCATCACCCACAATACGAAGAACGACACCGTGTAGAAGCCCATCCGGCCCGTCGGAACATGTCCAAAAATGGCCACGTCCAGCGGATCGATCAGGGCGAAGATCAGTGCGCTTCCCGCGGCGGCGGCCAGGAACGACGGCCACAGGATCCACATCAGCGATCGCAATCCCATGCGTGAGCTCCCCGGATCAAGGTTTGGCGGACGCGGCGCGGGCGTTCGCGGGCGCCTGGCTGCCGGGTGCGCTGGTCACAGTCTGTTCAATGACCAGTCCTCGCTTCACCACGCCCTCCTGGATGGGCTGGTTACCGAACTGGGTCATCGCGAAGTAGATCGTGACGAAGCAGCCTACCATGGCGGCGAACGGGCCGGCCATCAGAATCCACGGCCAGGGCTCGCGATACCAGGGTTTGGCCGGTTGCGCCGTATCGGCGGCATCCAGGGTGATTTGTGCAGCGTTCATGAGTATGTCCTTGTCGTGTCCGGAGCAGATGCCTGCCCTACTCGGGCACATAGAAACTGGCGGCTTCGTTGGTTTCGACCTGCCGGTTCTCGCCATCCTGCCCCTTGGCGCGCAGCGTGATCGGGTGGGCGCCGGGCGCTACGCCCGCCGGGGCGCGAATCACCATGGGCACCAGCTTGTTGGCGGCGGGCTCAACCTCTACGACGTCCGAGCCCTGTTGGCCGGCGACCACCGCGAGGTCGGGCATGCCTTCGGCGGACAGGCGCAGGCGCATCGGCACGTCCGACGTGTTGATGATCTGCAGGCGGTAGACGTTTTCGATCATGCCGCCCGCCACCTCGCGACCCAGCACGCCACGATCTCGGATCACATCGACGCGCAGCGGATTGCGCACCACCAGCGACACCACGAACGCGATCGCCAGCAACAGGATCATCGTGCCGTAGATCAGCACGCGGGGCCGCAACAGATGCGACCGCGCGCTCTTGGAGGACAGGCCGTCCAGCATGGCGTGCTCGGAGGTGTATCGGATGAGGCCCGGCTCGTACTGCATCTTGTCCATCACCTGCTCACAGGCGTCGATGCACGCGCCGCAGCCGATGCACATGTATTGCAGGCCGTCGCGGATGTCGATCCCGGTCGGGCAGACCTGCACGCAAAGGCTGCAGTCGACGCAGTCGCCCAGCCCCGCGGCCTTGTGGTCCACCTTGCGCGAGCGGCCGCCGCGCGGGTCGCCGCGGCGCTTGTCGTACGTGACGACGAAGGTGTCCGGATCGACCATCACGCTCTGGAAGCGGGCGTAGGGGCACATGTACTTGCAAACGGATTCCCGCATGAAGCCGGCGTTGCCCCAGGTCGCAAAGCCGTAGAACAACATCCAGAACCACTGCCAGGGTCCGAGCTGCAGCGCGAAGAGTTCGTGGCCCAGTTCGCGGATGGGCGCGAAGTAGCCGATGAAGGTCGAACCCGTCCACCACGCCAGCGCGATCCACAGGAAATGCTTGGTGAATTTCAGGCGGAACTTGCGCCAGGTCCAGGGCGATTCGTCCAGGCGGATGCGCGCGATGCGGTCGCCTTCGACCTTGCGCTCGATCCACATGAAGATTTCGGTGTAGACGGTCTGGGGACAGGCGTAGCCGCAGAAGAGGCGTCCGGCGACGGCGGTGAAGAGAAACAGCGCCAATGCCGAGATGACCAGCAGCACTGCGAGATAAACGACGTCTTGCGGCCACAGCACCAGGCCGAACAGATAGAACTTGCGCGCACCCAGGTCGAACAGCACGGCCTGGCGCCCGTTCCATTGCAGCCAGGGCAAACCGTAGAAAATGATCTGCGTGATAAAGACGAACGCGATGCGCCAGCGGGCAAAAATGCCACTGACGGATCGCGGATAGATCTTGCTGCGCACCCCCGCCAGTGTCTGTTCCAGGGTCTCCTGGCCAGGACGCGGCGGCCGCGTGTGCGGCCGCCAGGGCGGCGGGTCACCGCCAGGCGAACTGCTGACGCTTGCGGTTGACCCTTCTTCCATTTGCTGCTCCGTGCTGGTAAGTGCTTAGTGATATGGGAGGCCGCGGCGCGGTCTCCCATTTACGTGCTGCCGGTTCACTGCTTGGCCGTGCCGGACTCGGCAGGCGCCGCCGCGGCCTGCTTCTGGGCGTCCGGTTTGTTCGACAGGCCCCAGACCCAGGCAGTCAGGATCTTGATCTGCTCGGGGCTGAGGATGTGCTCGTGCGCCGGCATGCGGTTGTCGCGGCCTTCAAGAATGGTCTTGACGATGCTGGCTTCGGAGCTGCCGTAGAGCCAGACGTCGTCCGTCAGGTTCGGCGCGCCGACGAGCTGGTTGCCCTTGCCATCGACACCGTGACAGGCAACGCAGAAGTTGGCGAACTCGCGTTTGCCGCGGAACACGCGCACCGGATCGGCGGTCAGGCCCGACAGCGAACGCACGTATTGCGCGATATCGCCGGCCATCTTGGGATCGATCGAATCCTTCCAGGGCGGCATGATGCCGTGGCGGCCTTCCTTGATGGTCTGCATGATGGCTTCGGGCGAACCGCCGTGCAGCCAATCGCCGTCCGTCAGGTTGGGAAAGCTGGGCGCCCCCTTGGCGTCGGAGCCGTGGCACTGGGCGCAGGTGTTCAGGAAGAGGCGCTGGCCGATTTCACGGGCGCCCGGATCCTGGGCGACCTGCGGCACCGTCATGGTTTCGAAGCGCGCATAGATGGGGCGGACGGCTTCAGCCATCTTGGCCTGCTGCTGCGCCACTTCCTCGGTGCTGCTGAAGCCCAGCTTGCCCTTGTATTCGCCCAGGCCCGGCATCAGGAACAGGTAACCCAATGCGAAGGCGCAGGCCAGCAAGTACATCCACGTCCACCAGGTGGGGACCGGGTTGTTGAGCTCGGTCAGGTCGCCGTCCCAGACGTGGCCGGTGTCCTCGACCTGGCCGCTGGCCGGCTTGGCGCTGAGCCAGCGGCGTTGCGTGTACAGCAGCCACACGCACCACACCACCCCGCCCACGGCGACGATCGAGATGAAATACCCCCAGAAGCCATTGACGAAATCGCTCATGACCGATTCGCTCCATCTTGTTGTGCCTGCCCGAATTCATCGGGCAGTGCGAACGGCAACATGGCCGATTCGCGGTTGGCGCCCTGGCGGCCGCGCGAGCAGGCCCACCAGACGATGCCGAAAAAGGTTGCCATGGAAATGGCAGTGACGATTGCGCTCAGGTAGCCGACCATGATCAGCCTCCCGTGGCCGCTTGCGCGGCGGGCTGGACGGCGGATTGCTGGGCCTTCCTGGCCGCTTCCGCCTTGGCCTCTTCGGCCTGCTTGGCAAGCTGCGCCTTGCGCACGCCAACACCCAGCCCTTGCAGGTAGGCCACCAGCGCGTCTTCTTCCGTCTTGCCCTCGATGGCCTTGGGCGCGGCGGCGATTTCCTCGTCGGTGTATGGCACGCCCAGGGCACGCAGGGCGCGCATGCGCTGGTCGACGTTCTGGCCCGTGATGACCGTCTTTTCCAGCCACGGATAAGCGGGCATGTTGGATTCCGGCACGACCTTGCGCGGATCGCGCAGGTGGATGCGGTGCCAGTCGTCGGAATAGCGCTCGCCGACACGCGCCAGGTCGGGACCCGTACGCTTGGACCCCCACAGGAACGGGTGATCGAAGACCGACTCGGACGCCAGGGAGTACGAACCGTAGCGCTGGACCTCGGCGGCAAGCACGCGCACCTGCTGCGAGTGGCAACCCACGCAGCCTTCGCGGATGTAGACGTCGCGGCCCATCAGCCGCAGCGGGCTGTAGGGTTCGACGCCCGCCACGGGCTGGGTGGTGCTGTGCTGGAAGAACAGCGGGATGATCTGGACCAGGCCGGCGAAGGAGACCACCAGGATGCTGGCGATGATCATCCAGCCGATGTTCTTCTCGAGGGTCTGGTGGGAAAAGAAGCCATGATTCTTGTTGGCCATGATGTCCTCGTCAAACAGTGGCCGGCACGGCGGTCGCGGGGACCGGCGGACGGGCGGCATGGTGATCGTCTTGCGGAATGGCGGGGTCGACGGCCGTCGCGCCAGTCACCGTCTTCAACACGTTCCAGGCCATGACGAACACGCCGCACAAGAACAGGGTTCCACCCAGCAAACGGATCAGGTAGTACGGAACGCGCGTCTTCAGTTCCTCGACGAAGCTGTAGACCAGGGTGCCGTCCGGCGCGGTGTCGCGCCACATCAGGCCCTGCTGCACGCCGGCGATCCACATGGCGGCGATATACAGCACCACGCCGATGGTCGCGATCCAGAAGTGCAGTTCGATGGCCTTGGTGCTGTACATCTTTTCGCGGCCGTACAGGCGCGGGATCAGGTAGTAGAGCGAGCCGAAGGAAATCATGGCGACCCAGCCCAGGGCGCCGGAGTGCACGTGGCCGATGGTCCAGTCCGTGTAGTGCGACAGCGCGTTCACGGTGCGAATCGACATCATCGAGCCTTCGAACGTGGACATGCCGTAGAACGACAGCGCGGTGACCATGAACTTCAGGATCGGATCGGTGCGCAGCTTGTACCAGGCGCCCTGCAGGGTCATGATGCCGTTGATCATGCCGCCCCACGACGGCGCCAGCAGGATCAGCGAGATCAGGATGTCGATGGGCCATTCGAGTTCGGCGTATTCCTTGCTGCTGGTAAAGCCCATGGGCAAGGTGATGGCGGCGGCGACGATGACGACTTGCCAGCCCCAGAATGTGAAGGCGGCGAGTTTGTCGCAGAACAGGCGCGCCTGACAGGTGCGCTGCACGACGTAGTAGGACGTCGCGAAGAGTGCGCTGCCGCCGAAGGCGAAGATCACGGCGTTGGTGTGCAGCGGGCGCAGGCGGCCGTAGCTGAGCCATGCGGTGTCGAAATTCAGTTGAGGCCAAATAAGCTGTGCAGCCAGAAAAACACCGACAGCCATGCCGACAATGCCCCAGACCACGGTCATGAGCGCGAACTGCCTCACAACCTTGTAGTTGAATGTGTCGGACTTGCTTGCGATTGCGGGGCAATCGTTCATCACCCATCCCCTAAAGTAACAAGAACTTCCAGGTTTCGATGATGGGACTAGTCACTCGTGTCGACGTTGATTTGGATCAACCGCCATGCGAGGCATTCGACATCGCTGCATAACCGCAACGCTCTTAGGGGTATCGGGTCGCGAAAAGGCTTGGGCAAAAGCCCGGGCTTGGCGGATGGCCGCAGTCAGCGGATGACGTCAGCGGATGACGTCAGCGGCTGTAGTCAGCGGCTGTAGTCAGCGGCTGCAGTCAGCGCCGGCTGGCGGCGCCGCTGTCGTCGTCGCGCAGGATGGCCGTGCCGGCGTTGTCGGTGTCGTCGTACTGGCCGTTGAAAACGGCCCACCACAGCGAG
Organism: Achromobacter sp.; assembly: GCA_032015805.1. Classification (GTDB taxonomy): domain Bacteria; phylum Pseudomonadota; class Gammaproteobacteria; order Burkholderiales; family Burkholderiaceae_B; genus Achromobacter. The sequence continues at coordinate 504 of DALZRX010000121.1, read as the reverse complement.
ACGCCGATCGCCAGCACGAAGAGCAGCGATAGCGGCAGAAGCAGATAGAGGATGGTCATGGCGCCGCCCCTAGCGCGGCGTCGGGCGTCATGTTGCCCGACCAGTCGCGGCGGCACAGGCGCCAGGAGTTATAGGCCACCGCCAGCGACGACACAAGCATGGTGATGGCGGCCAGCCAGGGCGTGACCCAGCCCACCAGCGCCAGCGGGGTCATCAACAGATGCCAGACCAGCGAACCGTAGAGGTTCTGCCGCGCCTTGCGCCGGGCCTCGGCCAGCAGCGCGTCCAGCGCGGCCTCGGGCATGTCGGGGGGCGCCGCCAGCGCGGAGTGCGCGGAAGCCATGGCGGTGGGTACGGCCATGGACATGGCGCACGGACAGCTCATGACCAGCAGCGCCACCATGACGGGAACGCTGTGGGCGGGATCGAAGTATGCCCAGCCGGCCGCGGCGGCCAGCGCCAACACGACCTGGACCATGACGAAGCGCGACGCCACCCGGTCGG
>DALZRX010000120.1:0-9790 GCA_032015805.1 Achromobacter sp. | reverse complement strand
GCCACGATGTCGGTGAAGGTGCCCCCACGATCAATCCAGAATTGCCACTTCATAGGTATCCTCGAAAACAAGAGGCCGCCGGGGCGTGTGTGACCACGGTCGGGTTGCTGATGGATCGGGGCCTTGCCCCGCGTATTGGATTCAGAGAGACGTCGCTGCCCGTGCCGCCTGGTCGTACAGCCCGGACAGCGCGCGCAGCGTGTTCGCCAGTTGCCGGCTGAACTCCAGGCCGCCGCCACCCGGCCCTTCCAGGCCGGCGGTCAGGCATTGCTCGCGGATTTCGCCGTAGCGCTTGAGGATCGCCGCACCTTCCGGGGTGACGCTGTAGAAGACTTCCTTGCTGCTGCGCTCGCCTCGCACCACGCCCAGCCGGTCCAGCTTCTTCAGCGCATAGCTGACGATGTGGGTGTCTTCGACATTGAGCGTGAAGCAGATGTCGGCCAGCTTCTTCGGCCGCTCCCGATGATAGACATGGTGAAACACCATCACGTCCGTGGGCGTCAGATCCGGCAGGCCCGCGGCCGCCATGCATCGCACGGTCCAGCGGTCGAACGCATGGCTGGCGATCATGAGACCGAACTCCACTTCAGAAAGATCGGGCGCACTGCCGCCGGCAAGATGCGCCGACGATGCAATCAAAGGGGGAGACATAGGGCGAAGGCCGAGATTTATCTGAGTGAAATACTAATAATTTATCTATATTTCATCAATAAAAAATAACTGAATACCGCAAAAAATCCCTCATTTCGAGGGAATACCCCTACCGTTGCGACCGACGCCGCCGGCTTAGGGCGCGCTCCATCCCATGGGCAGGTTTGCGCGGATCAGCCATCCGGCGATCGAGATGCGCGCCGCGATCTCAGGCATCTCGTCGCCCGGCCCGAACCAGCGAGCGTCGGCGATCTCGTCTTCCTGAATGCGGATGTCGCCGGACACGTAGTCCGCCGTGAACGCGACCATCAGCGAGTGCGGAAATGGCCACGGCTGGCTGCCGAAGTACTGCAGATTGCCGACTTTGAGTCCGACTTCCTCGTGGATCTCGCGGTGGACGGTCTGCTCGATGCTTTCGCCCGGTTCGACAAAACCGGCCAGCGCCGTGTAGCGCGCCGTCGGTGCGTTGGCATGGCGCGCCAGCAGGATGCTGTCACCCTTGCGAATCAGCACCATCATTGCCGGCGAGATGCGCGGATACGCGGAAAACCCGCAAGCCGGGCACCGCAGGCAGAACTCGTGGGTAACCCGCTCGGCGGGCGTGCCGCAGGCGCCGCAGAACCGGTGGGTGCGCGCCCATTCGGCGATCTGATACGCACGGCCGGCCAACGCCATGCCTTCATCGTCGAACACCCCGAACAGCGAGCGCAGCTTCTTAAAAGCGTAGCCTTCGGGGGCTTCGATGCCAGGGTCCACACAGACAGTGCGATACGGCGACCCTGTCTGCACCCAGACCGGCTGCAAGACCGCGGCGGCCAGGCCGATGCGCTCGCACAACGCCATATCCGGCAACACGCTGGACGATGCTTCGACCAGCAACTCATCACGGCGAAAAACGAAATTCACGCGACCCTCTTCACTGCATCATCGATTCCGCAATCTTAGAAGAAAAACCGCAGGGCGGACGGTGAATCGGCCGCGCACGTTGCAAACATCCACGCTTCATTGAACCTTCAACCACCGAACAACGATCCGCCCTAGGAATTACCCGTAAAACGGCGATTTCCCGCGCTTTGTTACCGCACAGCAACATAGAATGGCACGGCGCTCAGGCGGCGCGAAGCCGCGCCGTCCATACTTTTTTTCGCAATGCCTATCGGGTCAGACCCGTCTTCATCATTCGCAAAGAAGGACCACCATGTACAAGAAAATCTCGCTGTTGACCGGCAGCATCGTCCTGGCATTCAGCGCGGGCGCACAGGCCCAGACCAAGTGGGATCTCCCCAGCGCCTACCCGGCGAGCAACTTCCACGTCGAGAACCTCACAACCTTCATCAAGGACGTGGACTCGCTGTCGCAAGGCAAGCTCAAGATTACGCTGCACAACAATGCCTCGCTGTACAAGGCGCCCGAAATCAAGCGCGCGGTGCAAGGCAACCAGGCCCAGATCGGCGAAATCCTGCTGACCAACTTCGCCAACGAAGACCCGATCTACGAACTGGACGGCCTGCCCTTCCTGGCCACCGGCTACGACGCGTCGTTCAAGCTATATCAGGCGCAGAAGCCGTTCCTGGAAAAGAAGCTGGCCTCGCAAGGCATGACCCTGCTGTACGCGGTGGCATGGCCGCCCCAAGGCATCTTCGCCAACAAGGACATCAAGCAGATCAACGACATGAAGGGCCTGAAGTGGCGCGCTTACAGCCCTGTCACGGCCAAGATCGCCGAGCTTGTCGGCGCGCAGCCCGTGACCGTGCAGCAGGCCGAACTGGCCCAGGCGCTGGCCACCGGCGTGATCGATTCGTACATGTCGTCGGCCTCCACCGGCTACGACACCAAGACGTACGAGTACATCAAGAAGTTCTACGACACGCAGGCCTGGCTGCCCAAGAACGCCATCATCGTGAACAAGAAGGCCTTCGACGCCCTGGATCCCGCGACGCAGGAAGCCCTCAAGAAGGCCGCAGCGCAGGCCGAGGAGCGCGGCTGGAAGCTGTCGCAGGAAAAGAACAAGTGGTATCAGGCCGAACTCGCCAAGAACGGCATGGAAACCATTCAGCCCACGGTTGAACTCAAGGAAGGCCTGAGCGTGATCGGCAAGCGCATGCTGGAAGACTGGCTCAAGAAGGCCGGCGCGGACGGCCAAGCCATGATCGACGCCTACAAGAAGCAGTGATACCGCCATGCGCCGTTTTCTAGATAGCCTGTACGGCGCGGCCGGCCTTTTGGCCGGCCTGTGTACGATAGGTGTGCTCGTCTCCGTGCTGGCGGCGATCATCGCCCGCCAGCTCAGCTTCAACATTCCGGGCACCGATGCCTATGCCGGCTACTTCATGGCCGCGGCCGGCTTCCTCGCGCTGGCCAGCACGTTCAAGCATGGCGAACACATCCGTGTGACGCTCCTGTTGAACTCGCTGGCTCCCGCGGGTAGCCGCCGGCTCGACATCTTCGCGTTGGCCGTCGGATCCCTGCTCGCTGCCGCCTTCGCCTTCTTCAGCATCAAGCTGACCTACGATTCCTGGCTGTTCAACGACGTATCCACATCGAACGACGCCACGCCGCTCTGGATTCCGCAGACGACCATGGCCGTGGGCACCCTCCTGTTCTTCGTCGCCCTCGTCGATGAACTGGTCCGCCGTTCGCGCGGCGTCGCCGCCGCCCATTCGCAGCAAACCCATGAATGAACTACTCGTCATCACCCTATTGGTCGTTTCGATCTTCGTCCTGCTTGGCTGCGGGGTCTGGGTCGGCCTGACCCTGGCGGGCACGGCGTGGATCGGCATGGAGATCTTCTCCAGCCGTCCGGCCGGCGACGCCATGGCTGTCACCATCTGGGGCGCCTCGTCCAGCTGGACGCTGACCGCCCTGCCGCTCTTTCTCTGGATGGGCGAAATCCTCTTCCGCACGAGATTGTCCGAAGATCTGTTCAAGGGGCTCGCGCCCTGGCTTAACCGGTTGCCGGGGCGCCTGCTGCACACGAACGTGATCGGCTGCGCGATCTTTGCCGCCGTGTCCGGATCGTCCGCGGCAACGTGCGCGACGGTGGGCAAGATGACCATCCCCGAGCTTACGCGCCGCGGCTACCCCGAGGAAAAGATCCTCGGCACGCTGTCGGGCGCAGGCACGCTGGGCCTGCTCATCCCGCCTTCGATCATCATGATCGTGTATGGCGTGGCGGCGGACGTGTCCATCGCCAAGCTGTTCATCGCCGGCATCATCCCGGGCATCGTGCTGGCGCTGCTGTTCAGCGGCTATATCGCCTGGTGGGCCATCCGCAACCCCGGCGAGGTGCCGGCGGCAGATCCGGGCCTGACCTTCATGGAGAAGCTGTCACGGTCGCGCCACCTGATCCCCGTGCTGCTTTTGATCGGCGCGGTCCTGGGATCCATCTACACCGGCATCGCCACGGCCACGGAAGCGGCTGCCGTGGGCGTGGTGGGCGCGCTGCTCCTGTCGGCGCTGCAGGGATCGCTGAACGGCGCCGCCTTCATGCAGTCGCTGCTGGGCGCCACCCGGCTGTACTGCATGATCGCGTTGATTCTGGCGGGTGCGCAGTTCCTCACGCTGGCGATGGGCTACATCGGCCTGCCGCGCGCGCTGGCGGAATGGATCGGCGGACTGGGCCTGTCGCAGTTCGGCCTGATCATGGCGCTGATGGTGTTTTTCGTCGTGCTTGGCTGCTTTCTGGATGGCATCTCCATCGTGGTGCTGACCATGGGCGTGCTGCTGCCGACCGTGCAGGCCGCCGGCATCGACCTGATCTGGTTCGGGATCTTCGTCGTGTTCGTGGTGGAAATGGCGCAGATCACGCCGCCCGTGGGTTTCAACCTGTTCGTGCTGTCCGGCATGAGCGGGCGCGAATTGCCCTACATCGCCCGCGCGTCACTGCCCATGTTCATCCTGATGATCCTGGCCGTGCTACTGCTTTATGTGGTGCCGGGCATCGCCACCTGGCTGCCGCTGCACATGACGCTGTAGCGTCGCGTCCACGCCACGAAAACCCCGTTCCGCGAACGGGGTTTTTTCTTTTCCGTCCGTCTGCTATCGAGGCAGCGTGCGTTTATCCCGCTGTAAACCCGGGAAAACGCCGAATGTTTTCGATTTTCCGCCCTTCCCAACTTACTTAGAATCCCCTGGCGTCGTGTGCGGTACGGGCATGACGCGTCCCTGCGAGCTGGCCACTGCTCCGGAACCCGCGCCCACCCTGGCGTCGGTGCAGCAGCCAGGCGTCCGGCAAACCGCCGGGCGTAGCAAGCCTAGCCACAAGCGCGGCGCAACCACAAATCAGCTACACCTGGAGGAGTCCAAAATGAAACGCATCACCCTATCGCTGGCCGCGGCCGGTCTCGGCCTGGCCGCTGGCGCGGCAAGTGCCGAAACCAGCGTCACCCTGTACGGCATCGCCGACGTCAGCATCCGCTACCTGAGCACCAGCTCGGGCGCTGTCGGCGAAGACGGCAGCCGCATCTCCATGGAAAACGGCGCCATCTCCAACAGCCGCTGGGGCCTGCGCGGCTCGGAAGACCTGGGCAACGGCAACCGCGCCTTCTTCCGCCTGGAAAATGGCATCAACCTGCAGAACGGCAACGGTTCCGACACGTCCAAGGCCTTCAGCCGCCTGGCCTATGTCGGCCTGGACGGCGGCAGCATCGGCACGCTGACGCTCGGCCTGCAGAACACGCCCATGTTCGACCTGCTGGCCGACTACTTCGATCCCCTGACCGTCGGCAACTACGAGCAGAACGCCTGGCTGCCCGCCGCCATGTCGCGCGTGCGCACCAACAACATGACCAAGTACGCCAACACGTTTGGCAACCTGTCCGTGGTCGCCTCGTGGGCAAACGGCGACGACTGGGACGACCGCAAGGCCGGCCAGCAATACGGCGCCAGCCTGCGCTACACGATCGGCCAGCTCGGGCTGGGCGCCGCCTGGCAGCAGACCTACGCCGCCACAGACTCCGACGAGCGCCAGCGCGTGTGGAACTTGAATGCGTCGTACCAGTTCGAAGCAGCCAAGGTCTTCGCGGGTTACTACAACGGCCGCGATGAAACAGGCTGGGTCAACGGCGTCATGGGCGGCACCACCACTGCCAGCCTGGACCGCAAGGACAACGGCTACTTTGCCGGCGTGACCTGGCAAGCCACCCCGCGCTGGGCCATCACGGGCGCGGCCTACTATGACCGCAGCGAGAACGTGGTCGAAGACGGCGACAAGGGCAAGCGCTACGCACTGGTCGCGGTGGCCGAATACTCGCTGTCCAAGCGCTCGCAACTCTACGGCACCATCGACTGGAACAAGGTCAGCGACGCCGCCAGCGGCGAAATCGCCGGCAAGAGCAACCAGCTCGGCGCTGCTGTGGGCTACCGCCACATCTTCTGATGCACCAGGCGCCAGCCCCCCACGGGCCGGCGCCTGACCTCCGCCCTCGGCGCGCCTGCGGCCAGGGCGACCCCAATCGCCTCGCCTGCACCGGCTTCTTCTCGCGGCTTTTACCTTTACGCCGCGATCCCCCTCCCCTTGATCGCCGCCGGGACCACGGCGACAATCCACGCGTGCCTGCGCCGATTGCAGTGAAATAACGGTGGCGCATTGCGCGTTGCTTGCGTCGCTGGCGCAGCGCCTCTCCACCCACATAAACCGGGCCCACTGCATGAGCTCCTTCGCTGCCCGCTCGCTCGCGCCACCGGTGCGTCCGCTGGGGGCAATCCGCACCCTCCTGGCGGCGTTGGTCATGACGCTGCTGGCGGCCTGCTCCTCACCGGTGCAGCTCATGCCCACGCCGGTCAAGTTCACGACGGGCCAGGTGGATCCGTTCGCGCACAAAGATGCGTTCGACGCCACATCGATCCCGTTGCTGTACGCCACCAACCGCGCCGTCTTCCTTGAATCGCGCCAGCCCTTCTACTCCATCTTTCCCAGCGATACGCTGCGCCTGGGTGTGGCCAAGGTGCAGATCGGCGACGGCACGATGGACTGGGACCAGTTGCGACAGCTTTCCACCTCGGGCAGCCAGCGCGGCCGGCCGGTGCTCAGCCTGGAGCGCATGGAGGAGCTTGTCGCGCTCGCGCCGCAAAGCGACGCGGAGACTTCGCCGGAGGCACAGGCGTACTTTGCGCTCATCAACGACGCCCTGGCGGTCAGCCGGCACCGCGACCTGATCATCTATGTCCATGGCTTCAACAACGCCGTGTGGCGCGGCACGGCGCAAGCAGCGCAGTTCCATCACTTCACGGGCCGGCAGGCCGTGGTGCTGGTCTTTCTCTGGCCCTCAGCAGGCAGCCTGCTGTCGTACGCAACGGACGTCCGCGCCGCCCGCGCCTCGGTGCCCGCCTTCGCGCGCCTGATCGACCTGCTCGCACGCAATACGAACGCCGAGCACATCAACGTACTGGCGTTCAGCGCCGGCGCGCGGATCGCCAGCGAAGGCCTGGCAACGCTGGCCCGGCCCAAGGAAGGCGAGAGCCGCGAGGCCCTGCGCGCCCGGCTGCGCCTGGGGCAGATCTACTTCGCGGCGCCGGACGAAGACACCTACCGCTTCGTGACGGACCTGCGCCAGTACATCGACCTGACCGAACGCGTGAGCCTGGGCGCCAACCTGGGAGACCGCGCCTTGGGCTTCGCGGCGCGCCACCAGCGGGCGTCGCGTGCCGGCCGCCCCAGTCCGGACGACCTGACTGAGGAACAGGTGGCATTCGTGAACGCCGCATCCCAGCGCCTGAACTTCGACATGATCTGGGTCGATCCCCGCGCCATCCCCGATCTGAACCGCCGCGCCCACAGTTTCTGGTTCGGCAACGCTTGGGTCAGCAGCGACGTGCTGCTGCAGTTCCTGTGGCACAAGGCGCCGGCGGAACGCGGCCTGCAGGAAGGCTATACGCAGCAAGGGATGCGGTTCTGGACCTTCCCGGCGGATTACGACCAGCGCGTGAAGGCGCTGATGCGCGCGCGCTGAAGGCAGCGGCGTACCGCGCGCGACCAACCGCCGGCTTAGTTCAAAACACCGCCATGCGGCTGTTGATGAGGTCGGTGACCAGCATGTGGCCCGGCGCATGGGTGATGCAGAACTCCGGGCGGACTGCTGCCACCACGGACTGGGGGGTCACGCCACAGGCCCAGAACACGGGCATCTCACCGGCGCGGATCTCCACCGGATCGCCATAATCGGGATTGCCGATATCAGCAATGCCGATGAGCGAAGGATCGCCGATGTGGACCGGCGCCCCATGCACGGACGGAAAGCGCGAAGTCACCTGGATCGCCCGGATCGCGTCCGCGGCCTTCAGGGGCCGCATCGATACGACCAGCGGGCCGCCGAACACGCCGGCTTGCTGCGTCGGTATGTTCGTGCGGTACATGGGCACATTGCTGCCCTGCTCGATGTGGCGCACGGGCAAGCCGTTGTCCAGCATCGCCTCTTCGAAGGAAAACGAGCACCCGATCAGGAACGACACAAGATCGTCACGCCACAGGTCGCGCACGTCCGTCGGTTCGGCAACCAGCTCGCCATCCTTCCAGACGCGGTAACGTGGAATGTCGGTGCGGATGTCGATGTCCGCGCCAAGCGCCGGCAGCGACGGATCTCCCGGCTCGGACATCGCAAGCAGCGGGCACGGTTTCGGGTTGCGCTGGCAGAAGTGCAGGAAATCCGCCGCCAGGGCGCGCGGCAGGATTGCCAGGTTGGCCTGCACGTGCCCGGGCGCAAGATTCGCCGTGGGGCCGGTCAGGCGCCCGCTGCGCGCATCCAGTCTGGCCTGGCGTGCAAGCGTGAGGCTGTTTCGAACGTTATCGGCGTCAGGCATGCATGGTCTCTCGTTGCGGATTGCTCAATAGGCCGCTCAGCGGCCGGCGAACAGGTCTTCGACCGACAGGCCGATCCCCAGGATGCGGCGATCCGCGCCATTGCTGCCCGCAATCATCAGGCCCACCGGCGCCGTGCCCGCCGCGTGGCAGGGCAAGGACAGCGCGCAGCCATCCAGGAAGTTGATGAGCGTGGGATTGCGCAGGATCAGGCCGTTGGCCGCGTAATAGGCTTCATCGGAGGCCTGCAGATCCGCGACGGGCGGCGCCACGATGGGCGTCGTCGGCATGATCAGCGCGTCATAGCCGGCGATGCGGTGATCCACCGCCGCGACCCAGGCCTCCCGCGCGTCGAGCAGTTCGATGTAGTCGGCCGCCGTCATGTCCTGGCCGCGCATGATCCGCGATACGACGCGCGGATCGTAGCGCTTGCCCGCGCGCGCGATCAGGTCGCGGTGCCAGGCCCAGGCCTCGGCGGCGGTGAAACCGCCCTTGCTGTTGATGGACGCCAGCGCGGCGAACTCCGGAATTTCAATCCGGTCGACCAGCGCGCCAGCTTCCTCCAGCCGTTGCACCGCTGCCGCGAACGTATCCGACACGTGCTTGTCCATGGCATCCAGCGCCAGCGTCGTCGGGATGGCAAGGCGCAGGCCACGCACCGGCAGCGATTGGGGCAAGGGACCGGCATCGCCCGACAGGATGGCGTCGAGCTCGGCGCAGCAGCGCACGCTGGCGGCGATGGGGCCGATGGAATCCAGGTTGGCCGACAACGGCAGCACGCCTTGCATGGACACGCGCCACGCGCTGGGCTTGAAGCCGGTCAGGCCGCAGAGGGCGGCGGGGATGCGCACCGAACCGCCCGTGTCGGACCCGATGCCCGCAGCCGCCATGCCATCCGCGATCGACACCGCGGCGCCAGAGGACGAGCCGCCGGGAATGCGGCCGGTGCCGCGGTCATAGGGGTTGAGCGGCGTGCCGTAGTGGGGATTGATACCCAGGCCGGAATACGCGAACTCGGTCATGTTGGTCCGGCCAATGATGACGGCGCCCGCGGCGATCAGGCGTTGCACGACCTCGGCATTCGCCTCGGCGGGGGGCTCGCCTTCCCGCGCCACGGAACCGGCCATCGTGGTTTCGCCCTCGATGTCGAACAGGTCCTTGATGCTGATGGGCAGGCCCTCGATGGCGGACCGTACGATGCCGGCCGCGCGCAGCGTGTCGGAGGCGCGCGCCTGCGCCAGCGCCGAATCGGCATAGAGCTTGGTGAACGCCCGAGCGCCCTCGCCCGCCGGATCCTGGGCCCGCGCCAGCGCGGCTTCGGTCAGCGCAACGCAGGCGCTGCGG
>DALZRX010000119.1:2365-9918 GCA_032015805.1 Achromobacter sp. | reverse complement strand
CCCCTCGGCAAAGCCGGGAAGCTGGGTCACCGGCTTGGGCGTGGCGAGCACCACACCCGACTGGCCCACGGCTTGCGCCGGCAGGCCCGCGTCCTGGAACGCCGCCAGCACCTGTTCGCGGGTGGCGCGCCGGCGGTTGACCCGCAGGGTAAGCGGGGCCGGCAGGTTGGAGGCGGCCAGGATCTCGCGCCATTGACGCGGATAGGCCACGGAGAGTTGCTTGACCCACCAGCCGGGATGGTTCCATTGCGCTTCGGGGCTGTCGGCCACCGACGCTTCCAGCGCGGCGCGCTCGCGCAGGAAGCGCCGCAGGCAGGCATTGAGCATGCCCTTGAAGGACGCCAGGGCACGCGAGCCGGACGCCGCGGTCACCGCCTGGTCAACGACCGTGTGCGGCGCATAGACGGGCATGCCGGGCAAGGCCACGGCCGCATCGCCCTCTTCCTTCAGCAGCGTCAGAGACACCAAAAGCAGGGATTCGAACAGCACGCTGGGATAGCGCTGCACCATCTCGCGGCCGACGGCGTCGGCCCAGCCCAGATAGCGCATCGCGTGAAACGAGACGGCCTGCGTGGCCGGACGCAGGCCGGAATCGACGTCGGCCAGCGCCTCCGTGAGCGAGCGGCCGTCCAGCACGTCCTCCACCACCCCCGCGCTGGCAAGAAGAACGGAAGAAAGCGGGGGAGCCAAAGTGGGGGAGTCGGAACGCGTGGACATGGTGCGAAATCAAAGAGTAAGACCGCTATGGTAGCCCGGACCTGGACGGACGGCGGCGGGCGCGGCACACTGGCCCCCTGCCCTGGAGCCGTCCATGACCCTTGCCACGCTGCTGCTTTTCGTCCTGGCTTCTGCCGTCATCATCATCACGCCTGGCCCCACCGTCTTACTCGCCATGAGCAACGGCTCGCGCCACGGCGTGCGGGCGGCCTGCTGGGGCATGGGCGGGGCGGTGCTGGCGGACCTGGTCCTCATTGCCGCGGTGGCTTGCGGCCTGGGCGTGCTGCTGGCGGCGTCGGAAGTCGCCTTCCAGATCGTCAAATGGGTGGGCGCCGCGTATCTCGCGTGGCTGGGCTGGAAGCTGATGCGCTCGGACGCGGCGCTGGCCATCCCGTCGGAGGCCTCCCGCGACACCCGCCCGGCCGGGCTCGCCCTGGGCCTGCGCAGCTTCGTCGTGGCCCTGACCAATCCCAAGGCCCTGCTGTTCATGTCGGCCTTCCTGCCCCAATTCATCAACCCCGCCGCCCCCCTGCCCGCTCAATACGCCATCCTGGCGGCCGTCATGGCGCTCATGAACGTCGCGGCGATGCTGGCCTACGCGGCGCTGGGCGCCCAGTTGGTCCGCGCCTTCCAGGCCGGCGGCCTGCGCTGGCTCAACCGGGTCTGCGGCGGCGTGCTGATCGGACTGGCGGGCACGCTGGCGCTCTACCGCCGCGCCGCCCCCTGAACCCATCATCCCGGTCGCGACACGCCTCGCCTTCCGTCCCCTATTGCCAGAATAGGCAATCCACGCGCGCTATGCTCGCCTACGGCAATGCCGTATAATCCCGCGCTTCCCCGCTATCTCCAACGGTGCGGCCGCTGGCCTGAATTCGGCTGGCAGGTATTACGCCGCCCCGTCCATCCCATTTGTTGAGTTATGAAAAAGGCTGTTCCGCCTGCCCGGTCTGTCCGGTGGCAGGCGTCGCATATCAGCGAAGCGCGCAATCGCGTCGGCCTGCCTCAGGCGGATTTCGCGGAATTGTTGGGCGTGAGCGTGCGCACCTTGCAGGATTGGGAACAAGGCAGGCGCAACCCCTCCGGCGCCGCGCAGACGCTGCTGCGGGTCGCCATGCTGCATCCGGAAACGCTGCGCAACCTGTCCTCCCCGGACGCCTCTGCCTGACCTGAACCTTTGACGCTTACCCCGCCGCACGCCCCATGCCCGTGCGCGAACCTACGGTGAACCAGATTGGAAGTTATTGAACATTCCCGGCCCGGCAAAGACGCCGGCCCTGCCCCCAGCAACGGCAACAACGCGACGTTCGACGCCATCGCGGCGGCCGCACAAGAGGCCACTCCCGGCCGCGCCCCGCGCGTGGGCTTTGTTTCCCTGGGCTGTCCCAAGGCGCTGGTCGATTCCGAGCGCATCCTGACCCAGTTGCGCACCGAAGGATACGAAGTCACGCCCGAGTACAACGACGCGGACGTGGTCGTCGTCAATACCTGCGGCTTCATCGACAGCGCCAAGGCCGAGTCCCTGGAAGCCATCGGCGAGGCCCTTGCCGAGAACGGCAAGGTCATCGTGACCGGCTGCATGGGCGTCGAGGAATCGGTGATCCGCGACGTGCACCCAAGCGTGCTGTCGGTGACCGGTCCCCAGCAATATGAAGAGGTGGTGCGCGCCGTGCACAGCGCCGCGCCGCCCCGGACTGACCACAACCCCTACGTGGATCTGGTGCCGCCGCAGGGCGTCAAGCTCACGCCGCGCCACTACGCCTACCTGAAGATTTCCGAAGGCTGCAATCATCGCTGCAGCTTCTGCATCATCCCGTCGATGCGCGGCGACCTGGTCAGCCGTCCCGTCGGCGACGTGCTGAACGAAGCCGAGCGCCTCGTGAAGGCCGGCGTGAAGGAACTGCTGGTGATTTCGCAGGACACCAGCGCGTATGGCGTGGACATGAAGTACCGCAGCGGCTTCTGGAACGGCCGCCCGGTCAAGACGCGCATGACCGAACTCTGTATGGCCTTGTCCGAAATGGGCGTCTGGACGCGCCTGCACTACGTGTATCCGTACCCGCACGTGGACGAGGTCATCCCGCTGATGGCCGAGGGCAAGATCCTGCCCTACCTGGACATTCCGTTCCAGCACGCCAGCCCCCGCATCCTGAAGGCCATGAAGCGTCCCGCCTTCGAGGACAAGACGCTTGCGCGCATCAAGCGCTGGCGCGAGATTTGTCCCGACCTGACGATCCGTTCGACCTTCATCGTGGGCTTTCCCGGCGAAACCGAGGAAGACTTCCAGTACCTGCTGGACTGGATGCAGGAGGCGCAGCTCGACCGCGTGGGCTGTTTCCAGTATTCGCCGGTTGAAGGCGCGCCGGCCAATCTGCTGGACGATCCGGTGCCGGATGACGTCAAGCAGGAGCGCTGGGAACGCTTCATGGCGCTGCAGCAGACCATCTCGGCGCAGCGCCTGGCGTTGAAGGTCGGCCGCGAGATCGACGTGCTGATCGACGAGGTCGACGAAGACGGCGCCGTGGGCCGCAGCGCGGCCGACGCGCCGGAGATCGACGGCTGCGTCTACGTCAGCTCGGACAAGCCCCTGCAGCCGGGCGACATGGTGCGCGTGCGCGTCACCGATTCGGACGAATACGACCTCTGGGCCGACGCGCTGTAAGCGTCATTGCAAGAATGCCGGCCGGCGCGTCACACGCGCCGGCCGGCATTTTTTTGCTTATGCTCTTCGCTTACAGGAAGTCCGACAGGTCGTCGGCGTGTTCCTCTTCCACCGCCAGGATTTCTTCGAGCAGACGGCGCGTGGTGGTGTCCTGTTCACCGATGTACTCGATCATCTGGCGATAGCTGTCGATGGCGATACGCTCGGCGATCAGGTTCTCCTTGATCATTTCCTCCAGCGAATTGCCTTCGACGTATTCCGAGTGGCTGCGCTCCAGCAGCCCCTTGGGCGACAGGTTCGGCTCGCCGCCGAGCTGCACGATCCGCTCGGCCAGCTTGTCGGCGTGCTCCTGTTCCTGCGCGGCGTGCTCGGCGAATTCGGCGGCAACCGGTTCGGCGTTCAAGCCGCGAGCCATGAAGTAGTGGCGCTTGTAGCGCAGCACACAGACCACCTCGGTGGCCAGCGCTTCGTTCAGGAGCTTCAGCACCGTTTCGCGGTCTGCGCGATACGTGTCGGTGACGGCCCCGGACTCGATGTCCTGGCGCGCCTTGGCGCGGATTGCCTGCACGTCCATATCGAAGGGACGCTTGGCTTGCTGGGGGGTGCGGGTTGCTTGTTCCATCGTTAGCTCCTCTTAGTCAGTGAAAGCAGCACGACGCTGGACTTCCAGTCGTTTTCGCAATCTTCAGTCTACCGGCCATGGGGGAACATGCTGTGTCCAAACATTGCCCTCGTTGCGGAATGGCTCGCCGCGGGGGCTGAAAAGCGTCCTGCGCAACCTTGCGTAAACTATCGGCTTCGCGAAAGGCATCGTGACGCAATCTGTAACGCGGCCGGCAATTTCCCACCGTTTTATGACTCTGAAGAATATCTGCGTGTATTGCGGCTCCAATCCGGGCACGCGCCCGGACTACATCGAGCAGGCCCGCGTGCTGGCGCGCGAGCTCGTCAAGCGCGACCTCGGCCTGGTGTATGGCGGATCGGTGGTCGGCATCATGGGCGTTGTGGCCAATGAAGTGCTGGCTGGCGGCGGCCGCGTGATCGGCGTGATCCCGGAACTGCTGCTGAAGAAAGAGCAGGCGCACCTGGGGCTGACAGAGTTGTACACGGTGCAGAACATGCACGAGCGCAAGGCCATGATGATGGAGAAGGCTGACGGCTTCATCGCCCTGCCGGGCGGCGCCGGCACGCTGGAAGAGTTCTTCGAGGTCTGGACCTGGGCGCAGCTCAACATGCACCAGAAGCCCTGCGGATTGCTGAACGTCGCCGGGTACTACGATGCCCTGATCCAATTTATCGACCACACCGTGGAAGAAGCGTTCATCCGTCCCCAGCATCGCGACATGCTGGTGGTGGAAGAAGACCCCGCCTTGCTGCTGGATCGCTATGCCATTTACGAGCCGCCCAACGTCTCGAAGTGGTTCGATCCGGTCAGGAAGCCTTGACCCTCCTGCTTGAGACTTGAACGGAAGCCCCCGCAATGCCCACCGATTCGTTGTCCCCCGCCTGCACCGAGTCCGTATTGCGCGACTATTTTCACGCCAAGGACGAGAACCGGCCGCATTACATGGCGCGCGCTTTCGCGCCGGATGCCGTGCTCAAGATGGCGCTGCGCACGCAGGCCATCGCCTTTCCCCCCGAATCGCATGGCCTGGCAGCCATCGCCGACACGCTCGTGCGCAAGTTTGGCCAGACCTACGACAACGTCTACACCTTTTACCTGGCGCGTCCCGACGCTGACGCGCGTCTGAGCGAGTACCGCTGCGACTGGCTGGTCGGCATGACCGAAAAGGCCACCGGCGACGTGCGCGTGGGCTGTGGACGATACGACTGGGCCTTCCAGCCCGACCCGTATCGCGCCAAGCGCTTGACCATCACGATCGAAACCATGGTGACCCTGCCGCCAGGCGACACGGCCGCCGTGTTCGGCTGGCTGCTGAGCCTGGACTACCCCTGGACCAGCGCTGCACGCGTGGTCGCTGGCGCGCCGCCGCTTGAAGCCCTGGCGCCGGTCGTGCACTATCTTCTTCACCCGCACGGCGCGTAGGGGCTGCCGCAAGGCGCCTGTCAACGCGTACAGGCCCTGCCCGGCCCGCCGGCACTGGATTCCAAGAATTGAAATACGACATTGCAGCCTTCGACTTTGACGGGACCCTGGCAGACACCATGCCGTGGTTCAACTCCATTCTCAACACGGTCGCGGACAAGTACAACTTCCGCAAGATCGATGCGTCGGAACGCGAACAACTGCGCAGCCGCGACGCCGCCGAGATCCTGAAGTACCTGAACATCCCGCTGTGGAAGTTGCCGGCCATCATGACGCACGTGCGCGCGCTGATGCAGGAGATAGACCCCAGCGTCCAACTGTTCGACGGCATCCCGCAAGCGCTGGGCCGTCTGAAGACGAGCGGCATGCGTCTGGCGGTGGTCAGTTCGAACTCCGTCGAGAACGTGAAGCGCGTGCTGGGCGAGGAAACCGCGGCGCTCTTTGACGATTACGAATGCGGCACCGACCTGTTCGGCAAGGCCGCAAAGATCGACCGTCTGCTGAAACAGCATGGCACGGCGCCCGAGCGCTTTCTGCTGGTGGGCGACGAAATGCGCGACATCGACGCGGCCCGCAAGGCGGGCGTGCGCGTGGGCTCGGTCGCCTGGGGCTATAACCATCTGGACGCCCTGCGCGGCCGCGGCCCCGATGAGCTGTTCCTGACGGTCGACGATCTTCCCAACGAACTGGCATAGCGCCCAGGTCCCATGCACACCGATCCCGCCCACCTGATTACCGACGCCAGCACCCTGCAAGCGCTTTACGGTTCGCCCGGCGAAGCCTCCCTGAAAAAGGAGGCCGACCATGTGCATCCGCACTACCGCGCGTTCATCGAGGCCGCGCCGTTCGCGCTGCTGGCGACGGCGGGACCGGACGGACTGGACGCCTCGCCGCGCGGCGACCCGGCTGGATTCGTCGTGGTGGAAGACGAGAAAACGCTGCTCCTGCCCGACCGCCGCGGCAACAACCGCGTGGACAGCCTGCTCAACGTCATCGCCGATCCACGCGTGGCCCTGCTCTTCCTGGTGCCGGGCGTGGGCGAGACGCTGCGCGTCAACGGCGAGGCGCGCATCAGCGTCGACCCCGCATTGCTTGCGCGCTTCGAGATGGACGGCAAGCTGCCCCGCTCCGTGCTGGTCATCGACGTGCACAAGGTCTACTTCCAATGCTCGCGCGCGCTGCTGCGCTCGCGGCTCTGGGACCCGGAAACGCAGATCCCACGCACCGCCCTGCCCAGTGTCGGCCGGATCCTTTCCGATCTGACGTCCGGCACGTTTGACGGGGTGGCTTACGATCGCGACCTGCCCGCCCGCGTGGCCGGCTCGCTCTACTGAACCCGGAGGCGCGCGTGGCACGCAACGTGGAAATCAAGGCGCGGGTCGACAGCCTGAACGCCATCGAACACCTCGCGGCGGCGCTATCCGGAAAAGAACCGGTCTTCGTCGACCAGGACGACACCTTCTTCACGTGCGCCAATGGCCGGCTGAAGCTGCGCGCCTTCGGGGACGGCTCGGGCCAGCTCATCTTCTATCAGCGCGCAGACGACAGCGGCCCCAAGGAGAGCTTCTACGTCATCTCGCGCACGGACGAACCGGACTCCCTGCGAGAGGCCTTGTCGCGCGCCTATGGCGTCATCGGCCGCGTAAAAAAACACCGCACGGTGTTCATGGCCGGCCGCACGCGCATCCATCTGGACCGCGTGGAAGGCCTGGGCGAATTCCTGGAGCTGGAAGTGGTGCTGCGCGAGGACGAAAGCGTCGAGGCAGGAATGGAAGAAGCCCGCACGCTGATGGCCGGGCTGGGAGTCGCGCCCGAGCAGTTGCTTTCGGGCGCCTATATGGATCTGCTGGCGGCGCGCCGCCAGTCCTGATCCGCTGGTCGACGGGCCGCGCTCAGGCGGGTTGCCAGCCGCGCACGAACACATCCACGGGCTGGCGCTTGCCGCCCGCCTTCTGCAGCTCAAGCAGGCGCAGCACGCCCTGTCCGGTGGCGATGTCGATGCCCGCCGCATCGGCGCGCAACACGCTTCCCGGCGCAGCCGTCGTGGTCTCGGCCAGCGCCTGGGCGCGCCATACCTTCACCGCGTCGGGCAGTCCCGGCAGCCGGATGCTGGCGCCGGGTACCGGATTG
>DALZRX010000119.1:0-2355 GCA_032015805.1 Achromobacter sp. | reverse complement strand
TGGCTGCAATCGAGGGCGGCTTCGGCCTTGTCCAGCTTGGCCGCGTAGGTCACGCCGTCTTCCGGCTGCTTGCGCGGCGTTAGGCCACCCTTGGCCAGCGCATCCAGCGCCTGGACGATGGCTTCGCCGCCCGCCTGCGCCAGCGCGTCGTGCAATTGCGCCGCATTGGTCTCGTCAGAGATCGGCACGATGCGTTCGAGCAGCATGTCGCCCGTATCCAGGCCCTGGTCCATCTGCATGATGGTGACGCCGGTGCGCGCATCGCCGGCCTCGATGGCACGCTGGATCGGCGCGGCGCCGCGCCAGCGCGGCAGGAGGCTGGCATGGATGTTCAGGCAGCCCAGGCGGGGCAGTTCCAGCACCCATTGCGGCAGGATCAAACCGTAGGCCGCCACGACCATGACGTCGGGCGCCACGCTCTCAAGCAAGGCACGGGCCTCGGCGGCCTCATCGGGATAGCGGCCATCCAGCCGCAGGCTGCGCGGTTGGGCGACCGCAATGCCGGCGTCCAGCGCGGCCTGCTTGACCGGGCTGGGCGTGAGCTTCAGGCCCCGTCCCGCCGGCCGGTCAGGCTGCGTCATGACAAGAGGGATTTCGTGTCCGGCGGCCCGCAGGGCGTCGAACGCGATACGGGCGAATTCCGGGGTGCCGGCGAAAACGATGCGCATGAGTGGACTGCAGAAGATGTGAACGGGGAGCGCCAGGGCGGGAGCAGGCCCGGCGTCAGGCGCGCAGCGCTTCCCGCTCGGCCTTCTTGAGCCTGGTCTTGATGCGGTTCTGCTTGAGGTTGGAAAGGTATTCGACGAACACCTTGCCCTCGAGGTGATCCAGCTCGTGCTGCACGCATACGGCCAAGAGGCCGTCGGCTTCGAACTCGAAAGGCTTGCCGTCGATGTCCAGCGCCTTGCAGCGGATGCGCGAGGCGCGTTCCACTTCATCGTAAACGCCGGGGACGGACAAACAGCCCTCTTCGTAGATCTTGTAGTCGTCGCTGCGCCAGGTGATCTCGGGGTTGATCAAGGTCAGCAGTGAATTACTGTCCTCGGACACATCGATCACGACCACGCGCTCATGTACGTCGACCTGGGTCGCGGCCAGGCCAACACCCGGCGCGTCGTACATGGTTTCGGCCATGTCACGCACAAGCTGGCGGATGCGGTCGTCGACCTCGGCGACCGGCTTGGCCTTTTTGTGCAAGCGCGGGTCCGGGTAGCGAAGGATGGGAAGTAAAGCCATTGAAAGGGAATGCCAGTAGGGATGCCTGTCCGAGAGTTTAATTCATTAGAGTCTTGATTTCTAATAGTTTTCGGCTAACTCCGGGATTGCGGACATTGCTTCGGCACCGTTTTTCTTCCGCGCTTCGCATCGCTTGCCCTCACCGCGCATATTCATCCACCCGGAACCATGCCCACGCGTTCCGCGTGCGACACTCTCGAACCCCCGACGCCCATTTTCGCGCTTGTTTCATGCCGCTGACGCAATCCCCCGAAGAACTCTCCGCCTGGCTGCGGTTGTCCCTGGAACCCAACATCGGTTCCGCCACCGCGTGCATGCTGCTGAGCGCGCTGGGCCTGCCTGATCAGATCTACGCGCAGCGGGCGGCGGCGCTGTACCGGCACGTGCCCGAAGCGCTTGCGCGCCAACTGGCCGCACCCATGGCGGCCGACATGGCGGCGCAGGTGGAAGGCGCGTTGGAATGGGTGCAGTCCCCCGCCCGCCACATCCTCACGCTTGCTGATCCCTCCTATCCGCAAAGCCTGCTGACCATCGCCGATCCGCCAATCCTGCTCTACGTCGCGGGCGACCCGGCCTTTCTGCAGGGCCCCTCGCTCGCGGTCGTCGGCGCGCGCAACGCCACGCCGGGCGGCCAGGAAAATGCGCGTGCCTTTGCCCGGCACCTTGCGGGTGCGGGCTGGCGCGTCGTCAGCGGCCTCGCGCTGGGCATCGACGCCGCCGCACATGAGGGCGCGCTGGATGCCGGCCCTCAGGGCGCCGGCACGGTGGCGGTCATGGGGACGGGCATCGACCGCATCTACCCGGCCAGCCATCGCGACCTTGCACATCGCATCGCGGCGCATGGCGCGCTGTTATCGGAGCTGCCGCTGGGCACCGGCGCGCGGCCGCAGCACTTTCCCAAGCGCAACCGCATCGTGGCCGGCCTTGCGCGCGGGGTGCTGGTCGTGGAAGCCGCCAAGCAGAGCGGGTCGCTCATTACGGCGCGTCTGGCCGGTGAATGCGGCCGCGAGGTCTTCGCCATTCCCGGCTCGATCCATTCGCCGCTGTCGCGCGGCTGCCATGCCTTGATCCGCCAGGGCGCCAAGCTGGTCGAAACCGCCATGGACATCACGGACGAAC
>DALZRX010000118.1:0-9921 GCA_032015805.1 Achromobacter sp. | reverse complement strand
CTCGTGGCCCATCAGGTTGAAGCTGGGCGTCCAGGCGTGGCGCAGGTCGGCGCCGGGCATCAGCTTGCCGGCGTTGAAGTGGCCGTTGGGGTCCACGCGCCGCTTGTAGTCCTGGAACGGCGCCAGTTCGGCCTCGGTCAGGAACTCGTACTTGGTCAGGCCGATGCCGTGCTCGCCGGAAATCACGCCGTCCAGGTCGCGGGCGATCTGCATGATGCGCTCGACGGCCGCATGAGCCTCGCCCAGCATCTCGTAGTCGTCCGAGTTGACGGGGATGTTGGTGTGCACGTTGCCGTCGCCGGCGTGCATGTGCAGCGCGACGAACACGCGGCTCTTGAGCACGCGGGCATGGATGGCCACCAGCTCGTCGACGATCTTTTTGTAGGACGCACCCGAGAACGCGCGTTGCAGGCCGGCCAGCACCTCGGTCTTCCAGGAGACGCGGATCGTGCGATCCTGCACCACGTCGAAGACGCGCGCGCCCGGCTGTGCGGCCAGGCGGTTCGTCAGCGTGCCGTGAAGGTCGCCCAGGCCCAGGCCGTCGAGTTGCGGCAACGCCTCGCCCAGGGGCAGGTCCAGGTTGTCCAGCAGCCACTGCCAACGCTGGCGCGTGGCGGCGATCAGCTCGATCGCCTGGCGCGTGCGCTCTGCCAGCACCTCGGCGCGGGTGGTTTCGATGTCGGCGTCGTCGATCTTGCCCACCGGCAGCGGCGTGCACAGGTAGGCGTCCAGCTCGCCAAGCAGCTTGAGCTTGTTGCTGGTGGACAGCTCGATGTTGATGCGCTCGATGTGATCCGTGTATTCACCCATGCGGGGCAGCGGGATCACGACGTCTTCGTTGATCTTGAAGGCGTTGGTATGACGCGCGATCGCGGCGGTGCGCGAGCGGTCCAGCCAGAATTTCTTGCGGGCCTCGGGGCTGACGGCAACAAAACCCTCGCCGTGGCGCGTATTGGCCAGGCGCACGACTTCGCTGGCGGCCGCGGCAACGGCGTCGTCATCGTCGCCGACGATGTCGCCGATGAGAACCATCTTGGGCAGCACGCCGCGCTTGCTCTTGGTGGCGTAGCCGACCGCGCGCAGGTAGCGTTCGTCCAGATGCTCCAGGCCGGCCAGGATGGCGCCGCGCGCCTTGCCTTCGCCGTCCAGGTAGTCCTTGACCTCGACGATGGACGGGATGGCGTCGCGCGCCTGCCCGAAGAACTCCATGCAGACGGTGCGCGTGTGACGCGGCATGCGGTGCAGCACCCAGCGCGCCGACGTGATGAGGCCGTCGCAGCCTTCCTTCTGGATGCCGGGCAGACCCGCCAGGAACTTGTCGGTGACGTCCTTGCCCAGGCCTTCCTTGCGGAAGACGCGGCCGTGGATTTCCAGCGTTTCCGTCTTGAGCAGGCGCTCGCCGGGCTTGCCCTTGCCGTCGAACCACTTGAGCTCGAAGCGGGCCACTTCCACGTCATGGATCTTGCCCATGTTGTGGTCCAGGCGCGTGACTTCCAGCCAGTTGCCGTCCGGATCGACCATGCGCCACCAGGCCAGGTTGTCCAGCGCGGTGCCCCACAGCACGGCCTTCTTGCCGCCGGCGTTCATGGCGATATTGCCGCCCACGCACGAGGCTTCCGCGGAGGTCGGATCCACGGCGAACACGAAACCGGCCGCCTCGGCGGCCTCGGAAACGCGTTTGGTGACGACCCCGGCGCCCGCGTGGATGACCGCGACGGGCTCAGTGAGGCCGGGCAGGATACAGGACTCGACCTTGCCCAGCTTGTCGAATTTTTCAGTGTTGATGACCGCCGACTTCCAGGTCAGCGGAATGGCCCCGCCGGTGTAGCCGGTGCCGCCGCCGCGCGGCACGATCGTCAGGCCCAGCTCGATACAGGCGGTGACCAGCGCGGCGATCTCGTCCTCGGAGTCGGGCGTCAGCACGACGAACGGGTACTCCACGCGCCAGTCGGTCGCGTCCGTCACGTGCGAGACGCGCGAGAGGCCGTCGAACTTGATGTTGTCGCGCGCCGTGATGCGGCCCAGCACCTTCTGCGCCTGCTTGCGCATCATGGTGGTCTGGTCGAACTCGCCTTCAAAGGCGGCGATGGCCGAACGCGCCCGGGCCAGCAGGCCGACGACTTTTTCGTCGCGGTGCGGATCGTGGCCGGCTTCGGCAGGCGCACCGGGCTCGCGGCGCTTGTCGATTTCGCTCAGGCGATGGTGCAAGGCCTCGATGAGCTGCTTGCGGCGCTTGGGGTTGTCGAGCAGGTCGTCCTGCAGATAGGGATTGCGGCGCACGACCCAGATATCGCCCAGCACTTCGTACAGCATCCGGGCGGAACGGCCGGTGCGGCGCTCGCCGCGCAGGTCGCTCAGCAGGCTCCAGGCGTCTTCGCCCAGCAACCGGCCCACGATTTCGCGGTCGGAAAACGACGTGTAGTTGTAGGGGATTTCGCGCAAACGCGCGGGTGCGGCGGGCGGCATCGCCCCGTTCAAGATGTGGCTGGCGAGAGGGGCGTTCATGGCGGCAAGAGGGGGCCCTTAAAAAAGTATTTTATGCCATTGTCCCGGTGTGGCCCCTAATATCCCGGGCAAGGCATCCAAAAGCGCGACGAGGGCGGCTTATACCGTCCCCGTTTACGTCCGCGTCAGGGCTAGATTTTCCCCGGGAAGAACCAGAGCAGCCCGGCCGTCATGAAGAGATAGCGCATGAATTTGCCGATGGCCATGTAGAACACGCAGGGCCAGAAGGACAACCGCAGCCAGCCGGCGACCGCGCAGAGCGGGTCGCCCACTGCGGGCAGCCAGGACAACAGCAGCGCGGGCGGACCCATGCGATGCAACCAGTCGTGGGCGCGCTCGTTCCAGCGACCGCGCATGCGTCCGCCTTCGGTTGCCTTCGGATGCGGATGGGGGTGTTTTTCCTTCCAGCGCTCTACCGCCTTTTCGGCGCCCAGGCCCATGGCGTAGCTGATGGCGCCGCCCACGGTATTGCCGGCCGTCGCGACCAGGATCGCGGGCCAGAACATGTCCGGCGAAAGCTTGATGTACCCGAACACCGCCGGCTCGGAGCCCAGCGGCAGCAGGGTCGCGGACACGAGCGAGACGGTGAAGATGGCCGACAGGCCCACCGAGGGCAGCGCAAGCACGCCCAAGAGCCAATGAACTGCGGTTAAGAGACTTTCTTCCATGGTTGCGGCAGTGTAGCCGCGAGAAACCAGGAAGGCGACACGCATTCCCTGCAATAATTCTGGCCAGTCTTCACTCTTGCCCCGTTGCGCGGTCCATGTCCACTGATTATCTGAAACGCATCCTGACTTCCAAGGTTTACGACGTCGCGGTCGAATCCCCGCTTGAGACGGCGCCTCTGCTGTCGCAACGGATGTCGAACACGATGTTGCTCAAGCGTGAGGATACCCAGGCGGTATTCAGCTTCAAGCTGCGCGGCGCCTACAACAAGATGGCCAACCTGAGCCCGGCTGCACGCAACCGCGGCGTCATCGCGGCCTCGGCCGGCAATCACGCTCAGGGCGTCGCCCTGGCGGCCAGCCGCCTGGGCTGCCGCGCGGTGATCGTCATGCCCACGACCAGCCCGCAGGTCAAGGTCGACGCCGTGCGCCGCCTGGGCGGCGAGGTCGTACTGTCCGGCGAGAGTTTTTCCGACGCTTACGCGCATGCGCAGGTCCTGGAAAAGAAAGAGAAACTGACCTTCGTCCATCCCTTTGACGACCCCGACGTGATCGCCGGCCAGGGCACCGTGGGCATGGAGATCCTGCGCCAGCACCCGAGCCCCATCGACGCGATTTTTGTCGCGATCGGCGGTGGCGGCCTGATTGCCGGCGTGGCGGCGTACATCAAGCAGCTACGTCCCGAGATCAAGATCATCGGCGTGCAGACCGAGGACTCCGACGCCATGCTGCGCAGCGTGCGGGCGGGCCGGCGCGTGCAGTTGAATGACGTGGGCCTGTTCTCGGACGGCACGGCGGTCAAGATGGTTGGCGCCGAGACTTTCAAGCTCGCGCGAAAGTATGTGGACGACTACGTGGTGGTCAACACCGATGCGATCTGCGCGGCCATCAAGGACGTCTTCCAGGACACGCGCAGCGTGCTGGAGCCCGCCGGCGCAATGGCCGTGGCGGGCGCCAAGCAGTATGCGGCCGAACATAACCTGAAGAACAAGACCCTGGTGGCCATCGCCTGCGGCGCCAACATGAATTTCGACCGCCTGCGCTTCGTGTCCGAACGCGCCGAGGTCGGCGAGATGCGCGAGGCCGTCTTCGCGGTCACCATGCCCGAGCAGCGCGGCAGCTTCCGGCGCTTTTGCGAACTGGTGGGCGAACGCAGCGTCACTGAATTCAACTACCGGATCTCGGATGCGGACCGCGCCCACGTGTTTGTCGGCATTCAGGTGTCTTCCGCGGCAGAGCCGGACAAGATCGCGGCGAACTTCCGCCGCCACGGATTCGACACGCTGGACCTAACCCACGATGAAATGGCCAAGACGCACTTGCGCCACATGGTCGGGGGTCGCTCGGCGCTGGCGCGCAACGAACTGCTGTACCGCTTTGAGTTTCCCGAGCGGCCGGGCGCGCTGATGCGCTTTCTGAACGCGATGAATCCGGAATGGAACATCAGCCTGTTCCATTACCGTAACCAGGGCGCGGACTATGGCCGCATCCTGATCGGCATCCAGGTGCCGCCCGCGGACAAGAAATTGTTCCGCACCTTCGTGGCGGAATTGGGCTATCCGCACTGGAACGAAACCGACAACCCGGCCTACAAGCTCTTCCTGTAGCAGCCGTGATTCAGGTGTCCTGAATGCGAGAGGGCCTCCTTGCGGAGGCCCTTCCCTTCTGTGCGCGAGGCACACCCGGCTGAACCCGATTTAGGGGGGGTTCGCTGTCACTCAGCGGTCCACGGAGAATGGCCCGCACATTCAGCAAGGTTCAGCCGGACGTCCTGTCGCTTAGAAACGGTGGCGCAGGCCGACGGCGACTGCAGTGTCGGTGGCGTCGTGCTGGAACGCGTAGTTGTCGCCATAGGAGGCGTACGCGTACAGGTTGGTGCGCTTCGTGAAGTCGTAGGTGTAGCCAAGGCTGTACACGTTGAACGTCGCGTCGTCGCCCGTCAGCTTGTCGTTGCTGGCGGTGGCGCGCTGCCACGAGCCGAACACGGCGTGGCGGCCCATCGGCACGGTGGCGCCGATCATGTACGAGTTGGCGCGGAAGCCATCGGCCAGCTTGAACGAACCCAGCTTGTTCATGCCGTCGGGCGTCGTGCCCATGTTCTGGCCGATGAACCAGCCGTCACGGGTCTGGCCGAACGCGGCAGCAACCTTCACGACTTCAAAGTCGTACGAACCGCCGACGATGTATTCCTGGATGCGTGCGGCGTCCTTGCCGCCGATGCGGTCGTTGGACGGGTTGAAGCGGTCATAGGCGGCGGCCAGGTTCAACGGACCGTTGACGTATTGCACACCAGCGGTGATCACACGGTTGTTGTTGCCCGTGGCGAAGCCCTTCTGCGTCGTATCGGCGACGGTGTCGTCCGCGCTGAACGCGTAGCCGAGGCCGACCTTCAAACCGCCCAGGCTGGGGGTTTGATACAGGACCATGTTGTCCAGGCGCATCGTGTTGGCGCTGCCGAACGTCGTACCCATGTTGGCGTTGTTGTAGCTGATCGAGAACGGGTCGATCGAGCCGAAGTACTTCGACGCCAGGTTCGTCTGACGGCCGAATTCCAGACGGCCCCACGAATCGCTGTCCAGGCCAACCGTCGCTTGGCGGCCGAACAGGCGGTCGTTCTGCAGCGAGTTGCCGTTCAGGGGACCGAAGCCGCCTTCCAGCGTGAACACGGCGCGCAGGCCGTCGCCCAGGTCTTCCGTGCCGCGCAGGCCAAAGCGCGAGCCGCTGCTCACGCCCTGCACCGCACCGATGCGGCTCTGCGAGTCGCCCTTGAACTTCACCTTCTCGTAGCCGAGGCCGGCGTCGATGAGGCCGTACAGCGTCACGGAATCGGCGGCCTGCGCGGCGCCGGCAAAGCCGGTCAGCAACGCGACGGCCAAAAACGTCTTCTTCATTTGAATCCCCAAAATGGCGAGATGAAAGGCAAATTGCGTGGTGCCGCAACACGGCGGAACCTCGCAGCCGCTACAGCGAATCGAGCGGCTCATGCACTGGGGGTAGTGTCCGGCTTGTAGCAGTTCGTAGTAACCCGGATTTCGACGAACTACTTTCCATGGTTGGGATAATTACGATCTGCTGAAGGGCTGATGCCGCTGGATTTCATGGCTAAGGCATTGATCCCAAATGTGAATCATCGCTCGCACCGGCAGATCATCCGCCGCAGATCCCCGTTTTGCACCGGTGCTTGCCGACATCAGTTGTGGCATGCGCGGGACAATTTTGCGGCGTAAACGCCACACGACAGGTTCCGTGGCGAAATCCGCAGGCGCAAAAAAACCCCTCGGCGTCACAAGGGGTTCTTTCGGTGACCTTCCGGGCGACCCGCTTGGATCAGCGGCCCTTGGGCGGGTAGTCCAGTTCGCCGAAGCTGTATTCGCCGCGCGCCTTGGCGTCGGCCAGCTCCTGACGCACCTCGGCGCGGGTCTTGCCGCCGGTCTGCGCCACGGTCTTGGGCGGATAGTCGAGTTCAGCGGAAGTCACCTGGCCAGCGGCCTTGGCGCTTTGCAGTTCCTGTTGAACCT
Organism: Achromobacter sp.; assembly: GCA_032015805.1. Classification (GTDB taxonomy): domain Bacteria; phylum Pseudomonadota; class Gammaproteobacteria; order Burkholderiales; family Burkholderiaceae_B; genus Achromobacter. The sequence goes on along the minus strand of DALZRX010000118.1, from coordinate 3,233 downwards.
GTTCGCGCGACAGGCTGGTGGTCTGGGCGGCGGCGGGCGGGTAATCCAGTTCACCGAACGTGACGGTGCCTGCGGCCTTGGCGGCCTGCAGTTCCTGCTGGACCTGTTCACGCGTCTTGCCATCGGCGTGAGCGGCGGACATGCCAACCAGGGTTGCGGTAACCATGAGTGCGGTTGCTAGGGCTTTCATTGAGACGACTCCATCCTAAACTTGCACATCGTCTTCCGCCAGGCTGGCGGCTTCGATATGACAATTTGATTGCTGGGACGAAGTATCTGGTTATTAGTGCCTAGTAAAAACCCTTAATTTGGTGAACATATTTGCACGAATGGGACAATTGCAAGTCGTATCCGTGCCAAGCCGCCGTCGTCAGCAACCGTTCCAGACTGCGGCGCAATGGCCGCGAGCCTTGCGCACGTTCAGTTTCGCGCAAGGTAGACGATCTGACATGCGCCCGCCCCGCCGTGGCATTGTTGTGCAAGTTGAAGAAATAGACATTTCTACTGGCGGGACAATAATTGCATTTATCATACGAATCTGCCAGCAATGGAAATTTGAGTCTCGAGGGCATTCATGGACATCCAGCTTAACGACATCGCGCTATTTGTCGAAGTCGCCAAGCGCAAGAACTTCAGCCACGCCGCCGAGGCCCTGAATATCCCGACGTCCACGCTATCGCGCCGCGTCAGCGAACTGGAACGCAGCGTCGGCATGCGCCTGCTCAATCGCAGCACCCGCAAGATCGATCTGACGGAAGCTGGCGCCATTTATTTCGAACGCTGCCGGCACATCGTCGAAGAGGCGCGCATCGCGCATGATCAATTGCTGGACATGGCGGTACAGCCCAAAGGCCGCCTGCGCATTTCGTTGCCGACCAGCCTGGCGCAGCTATTCCTGCCTGCGGTAATCCGGGAATTCCGCGAGCAGCATCCGGACATCGAGTGCGACTTCGACCTGAGCATGCGCCCGATCGACCCCATCAGTAATCCGTTCGACCTGATCCTGCGTTTTGGGCAGCAGCCGGACTCCAGTCTCATCTCCCGCAAGATCGTGCTGATGGCGCACCAGCTCTACGCATCGCCCGAGTATCTGGCCCGCCACGGCGAACCGCGAGTGCCTGCGGATCTCACACACCACGAATGCCTGCGTCCGACCATGCGCGAGGAGTCCTCCTTCTGGATGCTCCATTCGGGCGACAAGGTCGAACGTGTGCAGGTATCGGGCCGCCTGTCGGCCAATAATGTGGGGATGCTGGGCCGATTGGCTGGCCAGGGACTGGGCATCACGCCGCTGCTGGTGTTTGAAGCCATGGAGCGCGCCATCAAGCAGGCGGGCCTGGTGCGCGTCCTGCCCGAATGGAGCCTGACGCCCCTGCCCCTGTTCGCCCTGCTGCCCTCGCGCATGCTGCCCGCCAAGACCAAGGCTTTCCTGGATTTCATCCAGCCCCGGCTGTCCGAGGCGTAAGAATGCAGCGGGCGCGGGCCCGCTCGCGTTACGGCGTCGTGTCCGCGCCGTACTGACAGACCGTGTAGAGCGGCGTGCCGGTGGCAGCCACCTTGGCGGACCCACCCAGATCAGGCAGGTCGATGATGGCGGCGGCCTCGACCACGTTGGCGCCCAGGCGCTGCAGCAGCTTGATGGCCGCGAGCATGGTGCCGCCAGTGGCGATCAGATCGTCCACCAGGAGGACGCGCTGGCCGGTCCGAACCGAATCCGTATGCATTTCGACGGCCGCGTTGCCGTATTCGAGCGAGTATTCCTCGGCGACCGTGCGATAAGGCAGCTTGCCCTGCTTGCGCACGGGCACGAACCCCAGGTTCAGTTCATAGGCCAGCACGCTGCCCACGATGAAGCCGCGCGCATCCACACCCGCCACGAGATCGAGGCGCTGGCGCATGTAGCGATAGACGAAGAGATCGATCAGGACCCGGAACGCACGGGGATCCTGCAGCACCGGCGTGATGTCGCGGAACGTGACACCGGGTTGGGGCCAGTCCGGAACGCTGCGGATGGTGCGCCGGATGAACTCGGCGTTGTCGGTCTGCATGGATACGGCCCTGAAGAATTGAAGCAAGGCGAACTATAACCGTGCCGCCGCGCTTAAGCCAGGATTGCCGCGCGCGATGACATGTCATGCAGCTTTCCATCGCGCAACACATGGCAACGATGCACCGCGCCGTCGGGCAAGGTTGCGTGCGTGGCCAGCACCACGGTCCGCCCGCGCACCGCCTCTTCCAGATCGGCAAAGAAGGCCGCTTCGGCGGCGGCATCCAGTCCCGCCGTCGGCTCGTCCAGCACAATGACGGCCGCTGGCGCCAGCAACGCCCTCGCCAGGCATAGGCGCCGCGCCTGTCCGGCCGAAAGCTGGGAGCCGGTCTCGCCCGCCCACGTGTCCAGCCCATCAGGCAGGCCGCGCACGAAATCACCGAGCCTGGCTGCGTCCAGCGCACGCCACAAATCCGCATCGTCGGCGTCGGGATCGCCAATCAACAGATTGGTGCGCAGCGTGCCAAGAAAGAGCGGCGAATCCTGCGACAGCAGGACGATCCGCCGATGCCAGTCCGCCTGCGCGCAATCGCGCGCGTCGCACCCGCCAAACCGCACGTGCCCGGCCTGGGGATCCTCCAGCCTGAGAATCAGATGCAGCAGCGTCGATTTCCCCTCACCGCTTGCGCCCACTATGGCCACACGTTCGCCCGGCTCGATGCGCAGGTTGATGTCCTGAAGCACCACGGGGCTGTCGCCGGCGGCGCGTGCCGGGTAGGAAAAGCGCACACCATCCAGCTCCAGCGTGCCGCGGGTCGGCAGCGGCCGTGGCGTGGCGGGATCCTGCATGTCGGGTTCGCACTGCGTGACTTCGCGGATCCGCGTGGCCGCCGACATCGCCGATCCCATCCGGGACGCGCCGCGCATGATGGGACCCGCGACTTCAAAGATGCCGATGACGGCCAGCAGCAGGCCCGCGAGGATCGGACCTTCGATTCCGCCGGCCTCATGCGCGGCAAGACCGAACCACAAGAGTCCCACCACCGCGACGCCGGCGGCCACCTGCAAGAACCATTGTCCGCGCACAGCCACCCGCGCCTGACTGCGGCGGGCCCGGGCGCTGGCCTCGCACAGGCGCTCGAAATGCGCGAACGTCTGCTCCTGCGCGTGCATGGCGACCATGTCGGCGTGACCGTCGACCGCGTCCTGCGTCGCGGCCCGCAGCCCTGCCGCGCTTTCCTGGGCG
>DALZRX010000117.1:3727-9958 GCA_032015805.1 Achromobacter sp. | reverse complement strand
GCGGGCACGCGCCCGCCGGGCATCCAGACGTTGCCCGAGCTCTTCCATTCGTCACGGAACAACGCCTGCACCGCCAGGATCGCCTGCGAGATCCGCGGCACCAGCGGGAAGCCGTCGCGCGCATAGTCGATGGCCGGCCGCAGGACGTCGGCCAATTCCCAGGTGCCGTAGTCGCGCAGCAGCGTCAACCAGGCGCCGAATGCGCCGGGCACGGTGGCGGGCAGCAGGCCGATTCCCGGCACGAGGTCCAATCCCAGTCCACGGAAGTACGCGGGCGTCGCCAGCGCGGGGGCCGGGCCCTGGCCGCACAGCGCGCGCATGCGTTGTTCGCGATCGCTCCAGAACAGGATGGGGACTTCGCCGCCCGGTCCGTTCAGGTGCGGTTCGACGATCTGCAGGACGAAACCGCCGGCCACGGCGGCGTCGTAGGCGTTGCCGCCCCGCTCCAGCACGCTCATGGCCACTTGCGACGCCAGCCAGTGCGTGGATGAGACCACGCCGAACGTGCCGCGTATTTCGGGTCGGGTGGTAAAGGACGGATTCATCGGCGGTTCCGGCTGACAGGGAAAGATGCGAGCAGTATAGGATCCTGAAATAACTGGTTCTATCTTTGTTGGCATAATCGCATAACCAAATGGTTATCTGGATACGTCATGACCTGGGATGCCGTCCGTCTCGCCAATCGTCTCAAGCACCGCCACCTGACATTGCTGGTCAACATCGACCGCCACAAATCGCTGACGCGGGTCGCCGCGGCGACCGGCATCAGCCAGCCCGCGGTAACAAAGGCGCTGGCCGAACTTGAAGACATCTTCGGCGCGCCGCTGTTCCTGCGCACCGGCAGCGGCCTGCAGCCCACCGTGCTCGGCAATCTGGCCCTCGTGCGGGCGCGACACATGCTCAGCGACCTGGATCTGTGGGCGCGCGAGGTCGAGGCCCTGCATGCCGGCCGCTCGGCGCATCTGCACGTGGGCGTGGTCCCATACGTATCCAGCGCGTTGCTCACGGCCGCGATCAGCCGCCTGCATCAGCGTCACGGCGTGACCCTGAGCCTGCACCGCGCCACGACGGATCACCTGGTGCCGATGCTGCGCCAACACGAGCTGGACTGCATCATCAGCCGGGCCACGTCCACGGTGATGCATGAGGATCTGATCCATCGCGTGTTGTATCGCCAGCGGCCCCGCCTCATCGCGCACAGCCGGCTGGCCCAGCGGCTGGCGCGGCGCAAGCCTGACTGGGCCGCCGTGACGGGCCTTGATTGGGTGCTGCCCGCGTCCAATACGCCGACGCGGCAACTGATCGTGGAGCATTTCATCCGTGCCGAATTGCAGCCGCCGTCGCCGGTGCTGGAGGCCTACTCGACGGACGTGATCGAGGGCATCCTCTCGCTGAACGAGTCGTCGATTTCAGTCGTGCCCGAGGACATCGGGCGAGAACTTTGCCAGCGCGGCAGATTGGGCATGGTGCCGTGGGATTTCGGCTGGGAACTGCCGCCGCTCAACCTGATCCGGCGCAAGCGGGAACAGGCGCTGACGGCGGAATCGCAGTTTTCCGACATCCTGCTGGACCTGTGCGCAAATGCGCCAGCGCCGTCGCGCCCGGAAGAGGCCGGCGCGGCCTGACGCCCCTCATCGGGGAATACGGCCGATGCATTGGCCCGGCGCCCGTGGCCTGTCACACCACGGCCGCAGACTCCCTGTATTCTCCCCCCATCGTCCGCCGCTGCCGCCCAAGCGGGCATCGCCAGCGCCGCGGCGCCGGCCGCAGCGGCTTTCTTCGGAAATCCCATGAATCCGATCGTGACCGCCGTGGCCCTCAGCGCCTCGCATTCCTTCACCAAGGCCGTGGCGCCGTCCATCCAGTTGCTGGCCGGGCTGGGCGTGGAGGGCGACGCGCACCTGGGCGTCACCGTCAAGCACCGGTCGCGCGTCAGGGCCGACCCAACGCAGCCGAATCTGCGCCAGGTCCACCTGATCCACGGTGAACTGCACGATGAACTGCAAGAAGCCGGCTTCAACGTGGCCGAGGGCACGATGGGCGAGAACATCACCACCCGCGGTATTGATCTGCTGGGTCTGCCGCGCGGCACGCGGCTGCGGATCGGCGCCGAGGCGATCGTGGAGATCACGGGCCTGCGCAATCCATGCTCGCAACTCGACAAATACCAGAAAGGCCTGACCGCGGCCGTGCTGGGCCGCCATCCGGACGGCAGCCTCATGCGGCGGGCGGGTGTCATGGGGGTCGTGATCGCCAGCGGCCGGGTTTGCGCCGGCGACGCGATCCGGGTCGACCTGCCGGCGCTTCCCCACTTGGCCCTTGAACGCGTCTAGCACGCGGTCCGTCTGGCAAGACGTGCGCATGTCCTAGGCGCAAAATCGTCGCTTCCCGCCACAGACGCAGGAGCCGGCATCTGGTTAAATGGCTGAAAGGCCTGACGGCCTAGGGCAAGCCGCTGCCTTTTCCGGCTTCCCATCCCCCATAACGGAGCGCCAGATGGCACGATTCAATTTCACCCAGGACCTCGAAGAACCCGATCTGTGGGCGGCGGAAAACGTCCCCGCCGGAGAGGGCCGGCCGCCCATCCACGTCATGATCCAGACCGACGGCGAAGAGCCCGACGCGGGTGCTTCCAAGGTGGTCAAGGCCATCATCGACAACCTGGACGAGCAGATTCTCGCCGCGGCCGAATTCCTGCTCGACAACTATTCGTACGAGCACTACAAAAAGCTGGGCATCGAAGATGACCAGCTCCTCGCTGAAGAAACCGCCGAAGCGATGGCCGAGAAGGCCGTGCTGCGCGCGCTGTGGCTGTTCGACGAAGACGGCGACGGTTATGAACTCTGGTTCACGCTGCCCTGGGATCCGGTGCACACCTACGATGTGGAGTTCGAAGACGGCGCCCCGGTGTCTTGTTCGGTGAACGACTAACCTTGCCTGCGCAGCAGGGGGCTAGCGCGCCAGCTCGTATCGCGTTGCCAGTGTCTGGCCTAGCGATTCGTCGTACTTGTAGCGCACCTTCAACGGCTTGCCGCGCAGGATGCTGCGCGCCGCCACGTCCTCCAGCACCACATCGACATCCTTGTTCACGAATTCACCGCAGTCGGTGTCGGTCCGCTCGCCGTCCGGGATGTCGGCGGCTTTCACCTTCAGCTTGAACACCACCTGGGTCAGCTCCGTGCCGTCGGTACGGAACTGCCGGAAGGTGGTGGGGAAGGTGGAGACGGTGCCGGCAAGGTCGCAGGAAATGCGGGTCCAGCCGTGCGCGGCAGGAAGGGCGGCAAAAAGACCGGCGGCAAGCGCGGCGGCTGCCGCGGCGCGATGGGACAGGAGATTCATGGCGTGCAGGGCCAGGCGTGGCGCCCATGCGCGCCGCGCCGGTACGTGTCGAAATGGGCCTTTATGTTGCGCCCGGGTCCCTGCGGCGGTCAAGCGGGGGCAAGCCACCAAAAACAAAGGTAAAAAAGACGGGCCATGATGGCCCGTATCTTTATGCGTTCTGGCTGGCGGTTCGGCCAGGCTGAGTTTCGTCCGGCACAGTCTGCTCGGACGGATCCTCTTCCTTGCCTTCCAGTTTGGCGATCACGGCCGTGGCCAGGCTGTTGCCGACCACGTTGGTGGCGGTGCGGCCCATATCGAAGAACTGGTCGATGCCCATGATCAGCAACAGGCCGGCTTCGGGCAGATGGAACATCGGCAACGTCGCGGCCACCACGACCAGCGACGCGCGCGCCACCCCGGCCATGCCCTTGCTGGTCACCATCAGCACCAGCAGCAGGGTGAGCTGCTGCGTGAAGCTCATCTCGATGTTGTACGCCTGTGCGATGAACAGCACCGCGAAGGACTGATACATCATCGAGCCGTCCAGATTGAACGAGTAACCCAGCGGCAGGACGAAGCCCGAAATGCGCTTGGACACGCCAAAACGTTCCAGCGCCTCGATCGTCTTGGGGTAGGCCGACTCGCTGCTGGCGGTAGAGAACGCCAGCAGGGTCGGTTCCTTGATCAGGCCGCCCAGGCGGAACGTGGACTTGCCCAGGAACAGATAGCCGACGCCGAACAGGATGGCCCACAGCAAGGCCAGACCCAGGTAGAACTCGCCAATCAGCTTGCCGTAGCTGACCAGCACGCCCAGGCCTTCGGTCGTGATGGCGGCGGCCATCGCGGCGAATACGCCCACCGGCGCAAAGCGCATCACGTAGTCCGTCACCCGGAACATGATCTTGGCCAGCTCGTCGATCATGTTGTAGATCGTGTTGTGGCCCTTGCCGCGAATGAACGACAGCGCTGCGCCAAAGAACAGCGAGAACACCAGGATCTGCAGGATCTCGTTGTTGGCCATCGCTTCCGCGATGCTTTTGGGAAACACGTGCGCGATGAACGCCTTGAGCGTGAAATCGCCGGTCTTCAGACCCGAGGTCAGGCCTGCGTCCGGAATCGCCAGATTCATGTGCGCGCCAGGCTGGAAAATATTGACCAGCGCCAGGCCCAGCAACAGCGAGATCGCGGAGGCCGCGATGAACCAGATCATGGCGCGCATGCCGATACGGCCCACGGCGCTTGCGTCGCTCATGCTGGCCAGGCCCGTCACCAGCGTGGCGAACACGAGCGGCGCGATGATCATCTTGATCATGCGCAGGAAGATGTCCGTGACGAGGCTGAAGTAAGAAGCGATCTGCACCGCCTCCTGATGGTTCTGCGCGGCCTTGTTGCAGATGTAGCCCACCACGATGCCCAGCACCATGGCGATGCCGATATAACGCGTCAGCTTCTTAGTGTTCATGTTGAAAACGGGAAAACAGGGAGCCGCCGCTCGGCCCGGCGAGGGGCCAGACCCGCCGGCATGAGGCGGGGGCAGACGGTCCGGTGACGGACATGCCAGGGTCCCGGTACTGCTCGGGTTAACCCTTGGGGCGCGATGTTAACGCTGCAAACCTGACAGCCAGTTGTCAGTTTGGGGACGGATCAAGCGTGCCAGAATGCCCGTTCCGGCCTGATCATCGACGGCCGGGCGCCACCTGGGAACCAGCCCCGAGCGGGGCGACAAAGGAGACAAAGCAATGCCGAATCGCGAATTGTCCGTACTGGCTTCCGGCTACACCTATCTGGAAGGACTGCGCTGGCACGACAACCGCCTGTGGGCGTCGGACTTCTATACCGGACAGGTCATCACCGTGACGCTGCAGGGCGCGGTCGACCGCGTCTGTCTGGTCCCGCAGCAGCCTTCGGGCCTTGGCTGGCTGCCCGACGGGCGCCTCCTGATCTCATCCATGAAAGATCGCAAGCTGCTGCGCCGCGAGGCGGACGGCACCCTGTCGGTGCACGCCGACCTTTCCGCGCTGACGGGCGGCCATATCAACGACATGGTGGTTGACGCGCAGGGCAGGGCCTACGTGGGCAACTTCGGATTCGACATCATGGCGGGCGAACCGGTCCGCACGACGACGCTGGTTCGGGTGGACCCGGACGGCGTGGCGCAGGTGGTCGCGGACGGTCTGTGCTTTCCCAACGGATCGTTCATCACGCCTGACGGCAAGACCCTGATCGTCAACGAGACGTTCGCAAACCGCATCTCGGAATTCGACATCGAACCCAACGGCGTGCTTGGCCCGCGCCGCGACTGGGCCAATTTTGGCGAGTTGCCGGAGAGCGACGACCTGACCACGCTGATCGCCGCGTCGGCGATAGCCCCGGACGGCGGCGCGCTGGACGAAGAGGGCGCGCTCTGGGTGGGCGACGCCATCGGCAAGCGCATCGTGCGCGTCGAACGAGGCGGCACGATCCTGGAGCAGATCGACACGGGCGAGTTCGGCATCTTCGCGGCCGCGCTGGGCGGCCCGGACGGCAGAACGCTCTTCATGGCCGCGGCGCCGGATTTCGTTGAAGCCAACCGCCGCGCCAAACCGCAGGCCCGCATCCTGGCGACCCGGGTGGACGTGCCGCACGCGGGCAGGCCCTAGGCCATAACGGGGAACACGAGGCGGGGCACTGCAGCGCCCCGGTGACCATTCAGGCGGAACCGCAAGGTTGGATGTAAGCCGTTCTAAGCCTTGCGGTTTCACCTGAATGGATAGGATACCGGCCGTTGCAAGACCTTTCTTCGATTCCCCCGTAAAATCACGCCATTCAGCAAGGCTTCAACCATCTCTCAATAAACAGTACCTAAGGAGGACCACTCATGGCCCTAGTCTCCATGCGCCAGTTGCTCGACCACGCCGCCGAGCACGGCTA